>JAYWIB010000128.1:0-4467 GCA_043789265.1 Chitinophagaceae bacterium | reverse complement strand
ATTGTAATCTGCAGGCGGTTTTCCATGGCCGCCCCACCAAAAACATGTAGCATCCGGCGACATAGCTTTTGGAAAAAAACTAAATTCTACAAAAGGCTTTACACCTATATCAAGTATCCGGTCAAATACATCATCAATGTATTGCCAATTGTAATTTACAGTTCCATCTTCATTTACACTGTAAGCAAACATATCATCATGAAATATGCCGTGGAATCTTACATATTTAAATCCACATGCTTTATGTACCATGCGGAGTTGCTCCTGCCACGATGCCCGTAAACCTTCGTTGGCCCTGCCGGCACTTATACATTTACTCCAGTAATGTTCTAATGGAGTTCCGGTTATATTGGTTTCTATTAAACTTCCATTTAGATGGTTTAAAGAAGTTTGCGCCTGCGTAGTTGTAAAAAATATGCAGCTCATTGTTATTGACAGGAATGGCTTAAATAATCTCAGCATAATTTTTTTAAATTTTATAAGAAATGTTTTAAGCCATCATTCAAATTTTTTTTGGCTATACCCGCACACAGATTCCAATCATTGCCGGACTTAATTTTTTTTAGCCAAACCACATAGCTGTATACATGAACAAATTAAATTTCTTAAAGTCTGTGTTTGATAAAGTTTCGGGCCGCATGATAAACTGCCATAGGAATTGCTGTTCAAAAAAAACGCAATGATATTTAAAGATGTTTTCAATTAAACTGCTATTGTAAATCCTTAAATAAAAATCCTGAAATTATACCCCTGAATAAATTATACATCCTAAACCCAGTATAAAAAAAATAAACATCAGCAGTAAATAAGTATTGGTTTGCTTCGGTGAATTTTTGAATTCTTTCCATATAAATACGCCCCACAGTGCGGCCACTAAAGTAGCACCTTGCCCCAGCCCGTAGGATACAGCAGGACCAGCTTTACCTGCTGCTATCAAATTAAAGGAATTACCAATCCCCCAAATTAAACCACCCAATATGCCTACAAGATGCGTAGAAAAATTTCCTTTAAAGTATTCATTGTAATTTGTGGGCAGCCCCTGAAAAGGTTTGCTCATAAGGATTGTATTAAATAAAAAATTAGAAATAAATATACCTGCGGAAAAAATAAACACTGCGGTGTATGGTGTCATTTTCCCTGCTGCAGGCGTTTCAAAATTTTCCAAATCCATTGAAGCGGCTATAAACCGGTAAAAAAATGACATGAGCAAACCGGCAACAAGGGAAAGCACAATACCTTTTGATGAAACTTTTTGATTTGCTTTATTTGCTTTTTTATAAGCAATGGCATTGAGGATAATTGCCAGCGCTATAAAGGCAACACCTGTAAACAAATAAAATGCATTGCCCTTTTCTGCACCCCAATAATTGACCAGCACGCCGAGTACTAAGGCCAGCCCGATACCCACCGGAAAAGCAACGGCCATGCCTGCAATAGCAATGGCTGCAGACAGTAAAATATTGGCGGCGTTAAAAATTATTCCTCCCACTAATGCACTTCCAATATTTGAAACATCAGCCTGTTTAAGGTCTTGCATAAAACCTCTCCCCCCGTTACCCATACTTCCTAATGTGAAAGCGCTTATGATGGAGAACAGTAAAATACCTATTACATAATCCCAATAAAATAATTCGAAGCGCCACGTTTTACTGGCTAATTTTTGTGTGTTGGCCCACGAACCCCAGCAAAGCATTGTAACGATGCAGAACACTACGGCGGTTGAATAATTTTGTATGATATACATGTTGACTAATTAATGATTAAAGATTCAATAACTATTGCAGATAATTTTTTAAGAACGAGGTTCCATAAAAAGCATTAAATGTTTTCTATAAGGTGAAGAACATTGCGCCCCCATCCTGGTAACTGAAATGGCTGCGGCATGGCAGGCAAATGATACAGCCTCTATCAACGGCATGTCTTCTAACAGGGCAACTGCCAAAGCACCATTAAATACATCGCCGGCGGCAGTAGTATCTATGGCCTTCACTTCAGGCGCTGCTACAAATTTCCGAATGTCTTTTGTTAGTACAAATGCGCCTTTTGAACCCAGCGTGATAATTACATTTTCTACTCCTTTATTACGGATTATAGTTGCTGCCGCTTCCACAGTGGCTTCATCAGTAACCGGTATGCCCGCCAATATTTCGGCCTCATTTTCGTTTGGGGTTATCATCCAGATATTTTGCAACAAATTTTCTGTAAGCTGGCAGGCGGGCGCTGGGTTTAAAATTACTTTTATACCATTTTGCCTGGCGAGAGCAGCAGCAAAATTCACCGTTTGTATGGGTATCTCCAATTGCATCAAAACGATGGCTGCCGAACATATAGTTTCTTTGGCATCAGACAGGTCCATTGGCATTAAGTTAGCATTGGCACCTGAGGCCACCACTATGCAATTTTCTGCATTTTCATCAACAGTAATTAAAGCTATACCCGATGGGTTTGACGGGTCGGTTACTATATAGGCAGTGTTAATTCCTTCTTCATTAAAACCCTTTAATGCCTGCTCACCAAAAATATCATTTCCTTTTTTGCAGATAAATATTACATCAGCACCAAGGCGCTTTGCTGCCACTGCCTGGTTAGCTCCTTTGCCTCCGGCATTCATCAAAAAATTACCTCCTAAAATAGTTTCCCCAGGCAATGGCAGGTGGTGGGTTTTAATAACCATGTCGGTGTTTGAACTCCCGATAACAACAATGGATGGTTTCATATTATTTAACGTTAAGCAGTAGGTTATTTTTTTGTAACCGCATTTTTTTTGTCCCGTCACAAAGAGCAATGGTCATCATCGTTGTGAACTTGTTCTGTTATTTTTTCTTTTTAGTAAAAAGTAAAAATAATCTCACTTGTACTGCATACCTTCCGGGAACTTTTCCTGCGATATAGATTGTACATTCCACTTTCATTTCATTCGCCATATCCAAATTGCGCTCTTAAAAATTTCAATCCTTCTCTTGCAATAGTTTCTCCCGAACCATCAATCGTTCGCCAGATAGATGCAGCTTTTGCAATCACTTTTACTTCTGGTGTAAAAGATTCTATCACCAGTTGACCATTATAATTAATTTTTTCAAGCGCCGTTTCAATATCATCCCAGTTGGTATGGTCCCAGCCCGGTGTACCCCGGTCGCTGCCACAGGCGTGAAGTAATGCAAGCCTGTCGCCGGCTTTTATGACGGCTTTACCTAAATGCTTTTCTTCAATGTTCATGTGAAAAGTATCGAGGTGCAGATACAGTGAATCACTTGCAACTTTTTCAATCAGGTTCAATCCCTGCTCGCAGGTATTTATAAAATCAGTTTCAAAACGGTTGAGCGGTTCAATGGCCAGTTTGATTTCTTTTGATGCAGCATATTTGCACAACTCTTTCAAATGCGTTACCACTGTTTCTTCCTGCAGTGCATAGTCACTTGCTGATACTGCATCTGCTCTTCCTACACTTGAATACAAAGGCCCCACTACCAATTCGCCACCAATTGCTTTTGTAAAATCAATGCAGTCTTTTATGTATTGTAAAGATGTTTGTTGCTGTTCATGCGTGCCACGTAAATCCCTGTCTGGCCCAAAAGCTGCGGCTACAGATATGCAGCGTAGATTGCTTTTTACTAAAGCAGCTTTAACAACGGAGGCATTTAACTGCAATGGATTTTCTGCCGCAATTTCCACAGTATCAAATCCCCATTGAGCAAATGTTGTAAACAATGCTGCGCTCTCATTTGTAAAAGGAGAGGTAAATAAAAAAGTATTGATACCTATGGAATACATTGTTGTTTACTGCTTGCTCATGCGTTATCGAAACTGATACATTCTTTCAATTCTTTTTCTGTATACGCCATATTGTATTGCTTCAGCACATCGGATGGCACACCATTCCAGCGGTTGGGTTTGTTGCCTTCATATCCAATATCCTTTACGCCAATTTCCGAAGTATAAAAACCAGTAAGCGTTAAATCACGCATGAGATTGAAAAAAGCCACGCCCTGTTTCATGGTGGCTTTTGCCTTTTCAGGGTAAGCAATTTCATCAATTATTTGCAGCCGTTGCTGATCGGTAATGGCAGCAAAAGATTTTTCAAAACGGTTGAGCGACTGCAGTTCCAGCCAGCGTAAACCTCCCCTCATGGGTATTTGATGTTCGGGCATATCCTTCACAATAAATTCAACAAAGTCGGCCACCTTAGCATCGGATGCACTGCCGCTCACTTCATCTTTCGGTATAATAATATCTGCCAGCATAGTGATGGCAGTTATTTCCGATGGAGTAAAAAATTTATCCTCATGCAGTTTTTTGTTTACCGCTCTCTCTTCCACCATGCGGTCGTCTTCATCTAACTTTTTTGCATCTTCTGCAGCCGCAGGCTGTTTGTCTTTTGTATTGCAAGACTCCATTAATACCGCAGCAGAAGCTGTGCTTATTAATAATGCTTTAATTGATTTACGCCTGTCCATAAAATGTTGCCCC
>JAYWIB010000127.1:0-4477 GCA_043789265.1 Chitinophagaceae bacterium | reverse complement strand
TGTTTAATTTCTCTCCATTGGCTGTATTTGTACCTATAAATGAGAATGTCCCTGAAATAATTCTATTTGATTGGTCAAACTTTGTGATTTTTAGAATTCCATCATTGTCCAATGCTACATAACTTGCTCCCTTATCGTAAAAAGCTCTCGGGCTGCCTTTTTGGTTCTTGAAAGAATATGTTATACCCTCAACAACAAGTAAACTGTCTGTTTCAATATTTACACCTTCAGGTGTACTCGGTACCCAATTGGTAGCTGGGATATTTAAAAACCATCCTCCTCCAAGACCGGTACCTAGGTTTACATATTGAACATATAACCCCGGCCGCCCTCTTCCATCTTTTGGTACAAATACTTTACCGTTTACTTTACAACCAAAGGTCATAGCACCAGTGGTAGTTTCTGGGGGGAGTTGGGGTTCTTCTGTCTTGTTTTTTTTACATTGGCTAAAAGTAAATAGACTTGTTACAGTAGCTGTAATCAACAACATTTTTATTTGCTTCATAATGATATTTTTATGGTTACTAATGTAAACAATTTATTAAACTTACTGGTAAAAATGGTTTTGTACAATTCGGAATAAATGCCTTGCTCCATCAATGTGCTGTCAACTAATACAGAACCATTATAAATTTTAAGGTCTGTAAAATCAAATCCGTAATCTGCTAATAAGCCCGTTGTTACACGGTTAGCTTCTAACGCACCAAACACATTGTTTACATAAGAACGGTAGTTATTATCTACATCTGCAAAAGCAGGTGGAATAAATGTTTGTGCTTTTGATGTGGTTAATAAACATAAAAGCGTTAAAAATTGAAATATCTTTTTCATATTTTTTAATTTAAAATTTTGATTAATAACGAATATCAAAACGTCCTTCGGTAATATTAACTGTTTGTCCAGTTGAATTATCTGTACCTGTAAAAAAGAAAGTTCCAGAAATAATTCTATTAACACTATCGAATTTCTTAATTTTTAATTCGCCAGAATTGTTATCTGATGTTTCATACTGCGGTCCATTATAGTAGTTGGCATTGGGGTAGCCTTTTTTACGATATTTGAATTGATAAGTACTTCCTTCCACAACTAACAAACTATCTGTACCAATTCCCACACCTTCTGGTGTACTCGGCACCCAGTTTGTGGCTGGGATATTTAAAAACCATCCTCCACCAACCCCAGCACCAAGGTTTACATATTGTACATAAAGCCCCGGTTTTCCTCGTCCGTCTTTTGGTACAAATACTTTACCGTTTACTTTACAACCAAAGGTCATAGCACCAGTGGTAGTTTCGGGTGGTAGCTGAGGTTCTTCTGTCTTGTGTTTTTTACATTGGCTAAATGTAAACATTGTCATTACAGATACAGCGGCTAAAAGTGTTTTAATATTTTTCATAAAAGAGATTTTTTGTGGTTTGTTATGTTTAGTTACAAATTTATGGACAATTAGTTCTTGTCTTTCGTTGCAACATAAATATAATATGGCAGTGGGCTTAGTCCTGTCTGTATTATGTCTGCTCGAATTAGCATGGTGTTCGCTATAGGGTTACCTACAACGAACAGGGCTTTGTGCAGGTTGGGAAATAGAATTCCGTCTGCCCAGAACCGCTGCTGATTGAAAATATAAAGTTGAAGTTAAGAACAAAAGTTCAGCGATGTACGTCAAGCCCGAACAAAAGCTGAAAAGAATTACAAAAGTTCATTGTTATTCCGTCTGCCCAACTTGCACAAAACCCCATGTTGCCTGCTGTGTTATTTTCGAAATTTGTGAGTTTCTAATAAAAAGATTGCAAGTGTCGAAGCCGCACCAACAGAAAGTTTGGCGTGTCTTGGTGATAGTCCTTTAAAACTTGCTTTCTTTCCGTGTCCACTACCATATTGATTTCTTAATTCACTAAGTCCTTGAACAACTGTTGTCAAACTACCCAAAATGCTTTTGATTGTTTTTGCTGCTTTTGTTTCGTCAGGTATTCCTTATGGTGTCAAATTTATTTGTTTAGTAGTTTGTTTAAGAAGTTGAAGCAAGTCCCAATTTTTATCAGTTTCAATTTCTCGTTCTGTCAAAATCGTGTGGCAAATTGTTTCTATCAATTCTTTCGCTGTCCCAATTGCTAACTCTGGTGAGTTTTCAATAGCACTTTCCATAATATTTATTTGCTTAACCACATATTCGTCAGAAAGATAGTTGGCAATTTCTTTTTTAGATTTTTGAATTGTATTGTGTCCTAAAAGTTTATAACGACCAACGAAAATAGGTCGCTCTGAAATTCTTGTTTTCTCAACTAATTCAAAATTGTCATTGGATAAATACTCATTAAACATTTGATGTAGTCGTGAAACTTGTGTTGTGTCATTTCTTACAATTGGGTGAAGCATTTCACATAAAAATTGCAAAAAACTTGCATCATCACAATTCAACAAGTTAAATCGACTGTCCGAAAAAATCCAATTTTCGTCCCAATCATTATTGTTTACTCTGTGCTGCCAAATGTCGCCATTTGCGTCATTAAATCTGCCGTCAGTTGATGGGATTTTACTTAAATCGTAGAGTCTTGATAGAAAATCAGTTTCTTCTAATCGTCCATTCCAATTAACACCTTCAACAGTTAATGTGTCAAAAATATCTCGTCTTGTTATGTTGGTAATTTTATTCATAGTAGGGTGCTGTCAAAACATTGCAGGCAACGAACAGGTATTGCTGCAGGTGTGGAATTCATTGCTTGTCCTGCCCGGAACCGCTGCCCATTAAAGATTTAAAAGTTCTGACTAACAAGTAGAGACCCTGCTATTAATCAGTCTATTACAATTTTAAAATCAATCACTGGCGTTTTCTTTAAAGTCTATTTTTATTAAGTAAACTGTAGCCCTAGTTCATCTGTTTTGATATCAAATTTATGGATTAGCCTTTTCATTTCTATTACTTTTCTTTTACGTTGCTGAACTTCAAACTCTTCAGGGCTTGTTTTTTGCCAGGCCGTTTTTTTTACAAGCATATTCCAAATAATGACTGCCAGTTTTCTTGCGGTAGCTGATATGGCGGCCATTCTTCCTTTTCTGAATGCAATTTTTCTAAAAAAATTGGATAGGGCTGTGTCTTTTAAATTGCCAATTACATTGGCTGCGTTTCGTAAAGCAATTTTTAAACGGTTACTCCCTTTGGGGATGTTGCTGGAAAGTACCTTGCCGCCACTGATTTTATTATTGGGTGCAAGGCGAAGCCAGGAAGCAAATTTTTTGGCTGAGCAAAAATGGTGGATGCTGTTGCCTACCTCACTCATTACAGATAGCACCGTAGCATGGCTTACACCTTCTATCGCCAGCAAATCTACCCCGCCAAAGTACTGATAGGATAGCAGGTTCATATCCATGTTTTTAGGAGTGTTTTTGTTGATTCTTTTGTGTTCCTTTTTATCAATAGCAAGCTGCTTTTTTTGTTCGTCGCTGTTGATTTGTTCCTGCAGCAATTTTTCAATTTCAATATCACATGCTTTTATCTTTGCCTGTATATTCAGGTATATTTCATATTCCTGTGTAAGTGCAAAGAGATAATCTTTTCTTCCATTGCCGCAGAGGGCTTTGGCAATTTCAGCTTCAGATTTTTTACACCGTCCATTTCTGAGTGAAGCCAATGCTGCAGGATTGGTTTGTCCCTTGCATACTGCATCAATGATGGCAAGCCCTGTTTGTCCGGCAATATCATTGACTACTACATCGAGCCTTAAATTTAACAGCCTCAGGTACTTTTGCATTTTACGAACAGTGTCTGCCGAACAATCAAGTAAATTATTGCGATGGCGGCAATAGGTTCTTAATTGTTCTGTATCCGTATCAGGCAAAAAACTTCCGGTTAACAAGCCAATGCTGTGCAACTTCTGGAGCCAGCGGCAATCTTTTACATCTGTTTTTTTATTGGATGCGTTTTTGGAAAACATGGCGTTAACCAGTATCACTTCCAGTTTGGCTTGCTGTAGTGTGGCAAATAAATTTTGCCAGTAGGAGCCGGTACTTTCCATGGCTACTGTAGTAACATTATTGTCCAGCAGCCATTTGGCAATTGCCTTTAAATCGTGGTCATAAACACCAAATTCTTTTACATCACCCAGTTCCTGACCAATGGCAACGTGATGTGTCCTGCTACCAACATCTATGCCGGCAGCATGTGGATGAACGATTTCAAGGGACATTTTTTTTGACATACAACATGTTTTTAGTGATAAAAAAATGCCCAAAGGAAGTGTATGTAATATCTAAAATTGTTCTGATCGGGATTGATATAAAATCATCACCATTGAAATTATCATAAGGCTTTGCTGCTTGCGCAAAAAAGCTGCTACACTTCAACCAGAGTACAAGTGGGGCTCTTAGCACCATTAATTTATTCGGCCATGCATTGGGCAGTAGAAAGGTACATAAGTTAGCGCAGGAAATTAATGCCGTTTCGGAATAGCGGGAGTACAGGTTAACAAACAAAAGCCCA
>JAYWIB010000126.1:0-4482 GCA_043789265.1 Chitinophagaceae bacterium | reverse complement strand
TAACCTCTATTACCACGGCAGATGAATCTTTAGATAATGCTTTGATATCAAATGCCGCCACGATGGGTTCGGTATTGGAAATCTTTACCGCAGTGCTGATGGGCAAAGTATCCGAAGCAATGTTGATGTAGGCAATACCCCGAAGAAAGAGTTTATTGTCAGGCCCTTTTTCCCAGCGCAGGGTTTGCCTGTTGGCTTCTTCGCCGCCGTACAAACCGGTGGCAGTAGGCACTTTAGCGGTTTTGGTTAATGCAAGCCACTCCCTGCCAATGAGTGAATCGGCAATTTCAAAATAATATTTATCCTCCACCTTATGTACAATAAACAAACCTGAATCTGTTTTGGCTTTATCCGTTATCACATCCTTGTAAGGCTTCGGCCCGTTTTTAGATTCGTCGTTTTTGGCAGATGATTTTTTTACAACAGTATCGGCGGGAATTGGTTGTTTTTTTGTCTGCCCAAATACATCAGCACAATTAAAGCATAGGATAATGGCGCAAACAACAGAGGCAATCGCTGGTTTAAACATGTAGTTATTATTAAGTTGAGTATAGAAGCAAAAATAGCAGCCGCAATATTAGTCAATATCTTTTTTTTTCCATCATTTCTGTTACCAAAGCGTGTAAAGCTGTACAGGTGGCAAGGCCATATTCATAAAATGTGCGTTACTTAATTTCAGCAGGCAAAAGCCGCATCGTAAGTTTGCCCTCCGTAAAAACATTTTCAAGTATATAATTTTATAAGTAAGAAGGTATGAAATTTTCTCACCTGCATGTACATACACAATTTTCTTTACTGGATGGCGCAGCCTCTATAAAAGGTTTATACAAAAAAGCCATTGAAGATAAAATGCCTGCCCTTGCCATCAGCGACCATGGTAATATGTTTGGTGCTTTTGAATTTGTAAAGGAGGCGTACAATCATAAAAATGACGATGGCACCCTTAAAGTAAAACCTGTGGTGGGCTGTGAGTTTTACATTACCGCCGACCGCACCAGAAAAACATTCAGCAAGGAAGAAAAAGACCCACGGCATCACCAGATACTGCTTGCAAAGAATGACGTTGGTTATAAAAATTTAGTAAAGCTTACATCATTGGGATACATTGAGGGCATGTACTCCAAGTATCCACGTATTGACAAGCAACTGATACATAAATACCACGAGGGGCTGATAGCCACCACCTGCTGCCTTGGTGCACTGGTGCCGCAAACCATTTTAAAAAAAGGCGAAGCAGAAGGAGAAAATGAATTCAAGTGGTGGCTGAATATTTTTCAAAAAGATTATTATGTAGAGCTGCAGCGCCATGGCATACCCGAGCAGGATAAGGTAAATGAAGTGCTGCTGAAGTTTGCAAAAAAATACAATGTAAAAGTAATTGCAAGCAACGACAGCCATTATGTTGATCAAAAAGATTTTAATGCCCACGATATTTTATTGTGCATCAATACAGGCGAAAAACAGAGTACCCCTGCACTGCGTGAGTTTACAGATGATGATGTAATGGCAAAGAACAAACGCTTTGCTTTTCCGAACGACCAGTTTTTTTTAAAAACCACTGAGCAGATGAGCCGAGTGTTTGACGACCTGCCCGAAGCCATTGACAATACCAATGAAATAGTGGATAAGATAGACCTGCTGGATCTTAAACGGGATATACTGCTGCCCAACTTTGTGGTGCCATCCAATTTTACATCGCAGGATGATTACCTGGAACACCTTACCTGGAGCGGTGCAAAAGAGCGGTATAAAATTCTTACACCTGAAACGGAAGAGCGGATAAAATTTGAACTGGGCGTGGTACGCAAGATGGGCTTTGCCGGCTACTTTTTAATTGTGAGCGACTTTATCCGTGCCGGCCGGGAGATAGGTGTGTTTGTGGGCCCTGGGCGTGGCTCTGCTGCAGGCAGTGTGGTGGCGTATTGCATTGGCATCACCAATATAGATCCTATAAAATATAATTTACTGTTCGAAAGATTTTTAAATCCGGAACGTAAGAGCATGCCCGATATTGATACTGACTTTGATGATGATGGCAGGCAAAAAGTAATAGACTACGTGGTGCAGAAATATGGTAAAAACCAGGTAGCACAAATCATAACCTATGGTACCATGGCTGCCAAAAGCAGCATTGCCGATGTGGCTCGTGTAATGGATTTGCCACTGGCAGAAAGCAGGGCCTTATCTAAGCTGGTGCCTGAAAGGCCGGGTATTAATTTAAAACGCCTGCTGCATGCGCCTTTTACAATTAAGGAAGCAAAGGACAATGAAAAATCGCTGGAAGAAAAAGAACAACTGCAGGCGGATGATATTGAGAATGTAAAAAAACTGCGGGAGATATACAACAACACCGGCGACCTGCACAGCCGTGTACTGCATGAAGCAGAAATACTGGAAGGCTCGGTAAGAAACACCGGCATACATGCAGCAGGCATCATCATTGCACCCAAAGACCTAACCGACCTGATACCGGTGGCCACCTCTAAAGAATCGGAGCTGTGGCTTACGCAGATAGAAGGCAGCACCATTGAAGAAGCAGGTGTAATAAAGATGGACTTCCTGGGTTTAAAAACACTAAGCATTTTAAAAACTGCACTGGCACTTATCAAACAGCATCATGGTATAGAAATAGCCATTGATGATATTCCGCTGGATGATGAAAAAACTTACCGCCTGTACCAGCAGGGAGATACCAATGCCACTTTTCAATTTGAAAGCGTGGGCATGCAAAAATATTTACGTGAGCTTAAGCCCGATAAATTTGATGACCTGATTGCGATGAACGCCTTGTACCGCCCCGGCCCTATAGCCTACATCCCGGAGTTTATTGATCGCAAGCATGGAAAAAAACAGGTGGTGTATGATGTGCCTGATATGGAAGAATACCTGAAAGATACCTACGGCATTACGGTATACCAGGAGCAGGTGATGCTGCTGAGCCAGAAGCTGGCAGGCTTTAGCAAAGGCGATGCAGATGTGCTGCGGAAGGCAATGGGTAAAAAGCAACTGGCAGTGCTTAACAAAATGAAAAAGCAATTTGTAGAAGGTGCTGCCGGCAAAGGACACCCGAAAGATAAGCTGGAAAAAATATGGACCGACTGGGAGGCCTTTGCGCAATACGCCTTCAATAAATCGCACAGCACCTGCTATGCTTTTGTAGCTTATCAAACCGCTTATTTAAAAGCACATTACCCCAGCGAATACATGGCTGCCGTGCTTAACCATGCAGGCACCATTGATAAGATTACTTTTTTTATGGAAGAATGCAAGCGCATGGGATTAAAAGTACTAGGGCCAGATATCAATGAATCGCAAAATGGCTTCGCAGTAAATAAAAAAGGTGAGATACGCTTTGGCTTCAGCGGATTGAAAGGTGTGGGTGAAAAAGCCATTGAAGACATCATTGAAGAAAGAGGAAAGCATGGCCCTTTCAAAACTATTTTTGATTTGGTAAAAAGAGTAAACCAGCGTACCGTAAATAAAAAATCGCTGGAGAGCCTCGTGTACTCCGGCGCATTCGACTGCTTTAAAGAATTTATAAGGGCGCAGTATTTTTATCAGGCACCGGGCGATGCACCTGCCATGGATAAAATAATAAAGTTTGGCAGCGTATACCAAACACAAAATGCCAGTACTGCCAACACCTTGTTTGGCGATTTGCAAATGCCTGAAATAGTGCCGCCCCGCCTGCATCCCTGCGACCCCTGGCCCCTGGCTACCGAACTGGATTTTGAAAAAGAAGTAACCGGCATGTACATGAGCGGCCATCCGCTGGATAATTTTAAATTTGAAATGCGGCATTACAACATTACACCGCTGGCAGATTACAATGAATTTAAAGCCGCAGTAAACACACATCCCAATCCGCAAAAACCATTCAGGGTGGCGGGGCTGGTGGTGGAGGCGCAGCACCGGCTTACTAAAACAGGTAAAAATTTTGGCATACTCACCATTGAAGACTACAGCGGCAAAAGTGAGTTTATGCTGTGGAGCGAAGACTACGCCAAGTACACTCATTACTTAGAAAAAGGCATGATAGTAATGGTAGAAGGAGCGTTTAAAACAAGGTACAATAGCGACCAGTATGAGTTTCGGCTGGCAAAAATTCACCTGCTGGAAACAGTAAAAACCATGCTTACCAAACAGGTGGTGCTGGAGATACAGCCGCAGTTTATCAATGAAGATTTTATCAGCTTTATAGAAAAAAATGTAAAGGACAATCCGGGTAAGTCCGGCCTTAAGTTTAACATTGCCGATGTACGAAACAATTTTAAAATAGGTCTGTACAATATGGAGAAAGGTTTTACCATGAATGATGACATGGCCTTTTTTTTAATAAACAATCCTGATGTGGAAGTGAATGTGGTAACAGCATGATGTTTTTATTAAAATGCCTGTTAAAAACCCTTAACAAAAAACAGCCAAACTGGCTTTTATGCTGACAGGATAAAGTTAGCCACAACATGTGGATATGCCATTCCA
>JAYWIB010000125.1:0-4497 GCA_043789265.1 Chitinophagaceae bacterium | reverse complement strand
GCAAGCATTTTATTTGTAAAATCTTTAGGAACAAAAATGGGCGTCTCTGCATTTCTAAAGTCTAGTGTGCCTGGGGCAAGATTTTGTATTTGCTGTATGTACTCATTGTATTTTTCTTCGCTGAAATGCTGATTGAAATGCCTGCGTAATTCCTTTTGCATAAAATAAATAATTGGAAAGTGTATGATTGTCCTCAATAAAAATAAACATTAAACCGGTAAATCGCAGAGGCGCTTTCCAGTTTTTATTTAAGGATACATCTTTAAGTAAGGCAACGCCAATAGCAAAAGCAGATTAGCAGATATCAGCAGTATGCAGACTCTCGAGGGCAATGTTTAAAAAGTTGGGAAGTATGTGGGCATAGGTATGCATAATTTTATCAGGGTCATTTAAATGATCAATCATGCTGATCCATTTGGCTTCGCCATAATTTTCAATCACAGTTTTCTTTTTCTCTGCCGTTTGAAGGTGCATGCTCATTCCTTCAGCATCTGCTTCCGGATGAAATTGTGTGCCAATCATGTATTCATTAAAACGGATGGCCATAATGGCTCTTTCCAGGTTTATATGCGGTCTTTCTTTTTCAATGGCCAATATAGCGGCACCCATTTGATGCAGTACATTGTGATTGGGTTCCACCACCTGAAAGTCCCTGCTGTCTACAGCATAAAAAGGATCTTTAATGCCTGAAAAAACAGGCTCATCTTTACCCTCGTGAAGCAGGTGAACAGGAAAAACGCCGAAGGCTGTACTCTTGCGCTGACATACATTTGCTATGCGATAATGCCTGCAGGCTAACTGAAAAGAATGGCAGATAAAAAAGATGTGTTTTTTTTGAAGATTTGCATCGTTACGGTTCCATTTTTCTGTAAGATGAAGCCAGTGGAAATATGCTTTCTCCCAGGATGATCCTTCACTTTCGAGCGGGCTTCCGGGGCCGCCGCTGGATATATAAATATCGTACGACATATCCGGCACTTCGCATTTCTGTCTTACATCAAACTCATCCCAGCTTATATCTATATTATTATGATCGCCAAACTGATTCAAAATTTCTCTGATGCAACGCATGCCCTGGTTTGCCTTGCCCTCATATAAATCTAAAATTGCTGCTTTAAAAAAAGGTTTTTCCTTCCATTTCATGCTGCAAATTTAATAGATTAAATTTTGTATAATGCATAACGGCTTATTTAATAAACGAAATGTACTATAGTAAATATCAACTAATTGAAAAAAAGATAGTTATGATTTTTATTAAACTATTTGTTTCTGTCGCAAAAACAAGCTTTTACAATAAATTGCCGTAATTTGCCTATGCAAATTTAAGTGTGTATACTTACTTAGGCTCAATGACTATATCCCATGTATCTACGAAAAATTTTCCGCCCCATGTAGGTTTTTTAAATGCAATTTTAATATCTGCAGGCAGCAGCGTTGTCTTTATAGTTTATCAAAAAAAGTTTGATAAAATGTGTAAATGAAATCCATAATCATTAATCTGGAAGGCCGCTTATAAAGCATCCCCAAAATTTTAAAGAACCGTAAAGCCGGTTATTAATTCTGTAAGTGTAAACTAACAAAGCATATTATTCGATTTGCTGAAATATTTTTTTATATCAATTGTATTCCTTTATGCCACTTCTGTAAAGTCTCAAACTTTTACAGGTGGAGGCGGCAGCATACCTGATGCAGGCAGCCAGGTATGTTTTCCCATCACTATATCGGGTGTAGGGCAGATAGATGAAAATTATGGGTTGGCTTCGGTATGTCTTTCTATCAATCACAGTTTTGACGCCGACCTCGAAATATTATTAAAAGCGCCGGATGGCAATACAGTTCAGCTATCTGTGCAAAACGGGGGAGCTGGGGATAACTATCAAAATACTTGTTTTACGGCCAATGCTGTAAACCCAATCGCAGGTGCATCAGCACCCTTTTCCGGTACCTTTTTGCCAGAAGGCTATCTCGGTAATGTAAACAATGGGCAGGCAGGTGATGGAGAATGGAAGCTTTGCATCCAGGATAAAAATGCAACCGATGCAGGTGCCCTTGTTAGCTGGTCTGTTACTTTTAACAGCACGCCTGCGCCGCCCCCGCCGGGCTGTATAAGCAATCAGTCTGCAGGCAATACGTGGCTTACAGCGCCCAGAATTTGTAACCTCAATGGATTTTGCGGTACCACATCTGTCTCCTTTGCACCAGATACCTGGCCCGACCTTACCAATGCTTTCTGCGGCGTAATAGAAAATAATTCATTTATATCTTTTGCAGCTACTTCTTCCAGCATTTCATTAAATGTATGGGTAACCAACAGCTTAAACGGCAACGGCATTGAAATGATGATTTTTAGCACCCCCAATGTGTTGGGGCCGGTAACAAAGTTTGCATGCAATACCGGCATTATACCTAAAGCAAGCGGGCCCAATCTTGTAAATGTAACCGGTCTCATTCCCGGTAATACATACTATATCATGATTGATGGTAAGCAAGCTGATATTTGTGATTATACGCTGGTGGCTGCTTCGGGTATAGATGTACTGAACATTTCAAAATCTAAAAATGCGCTTTGCAAAGGTCAGTCTATGCAATTGAGCGCCAGTGGCGGAAACGGTACATACACCTGGTCGCCCGCTGCAGGTCTAAGCACTGTGAGTGGCGCCGCAGTTACTGCTGCTCCCGATACAACTACTGTTTACACAGTAACTTCTACACCAACGGGTGGCTGCCCGCTGGTTACAGAAGTAACAGTTTCGGTAAAAGCAAAGCCAGATTTAGGTTCAGATCAAGAGGTAAGTATTTGTCCGAATGGCTCCGTTAATTTAAACAGCAAGTTTATAACGCAGGGATTGTCGTTAAAATGGACCTTGGGGGGAGCTAATGTTCCAAACCCTGCAGCCGTATCTGCAGCCGGTATTTATCGTTTAATAGCCACTAATATTTCCGGTTGTTCGGATACTGCATTGCTTACCATTAATGTGAATTTGAAACCTGACCTGGGCAATGACAGGAAGGTGAATGTATGCCAGGGCAGTGCTGCCAATCTTATAAAAGAGGTGTCCACAGGCGGATTTGTTTTAAGCTGGACGTTTGGCGGCAGCCCTGTACCCGACCCTGCAGCAGTGTATGCTGCCGGCGATTACCAGTTGGTGGTTACAGATGGTTCTCAAGGATCAGTTTGTGCAGATACAGTGATAGTAAAAGTTGCTCAATTAATGAGGCCAAATTTGGGCCTGGATAAAGATGTACCAGTTTGCCAAACTCAATTATTGACATTGGCTGCTCAATTTGATGTAACCGGACTTTCTTCAAAATGGTCTTTCAATGGCAACCCATGGACTTTTCCAATCACAATTTTTGGCGGGTTTTATCAATTGATTGCTTCAGATTTTAATGGCTGCACTGATACCGCTATTTTGGTGGTATCAATCAAACAAAAGCCAGCACTGGGAGCGCCTAAAGTTATTAAAATGTGTCCGGGAATGACCTTGGATTTGACAGCACTGTATAACACCGCCGGGCTTACCACAAGCTGGACAACCGGTGGCGTGCCGGTAACAGACCCCGCCAACATTACTGCCGGAGGTGAATATTTATTAACAGGAACCAATACATCAGGTTGCTCTTCCGCCACCACAGTAATTGCATTAGTAGATCAAAAATTAAACTTAGGCAATGATACGGCCCTTAGTTTATGCGGTGGACTTTCTGCAAATCTTACTTTACTTTATGAAACCGGGGGCTTAAGTACCAGTTGGACATTAAACGGAGTGCCGGTTCCTATACCCAATAACATAAATGCTGATGGTACTTATCAAATGACAGCCGATGATGGCGCCAATTGCAAGGATACTGTTTTAGTAAGTGTCATCAATTTTGTGAAGCCAGATCTTGGTGCTGATGTAATAAAAGGAATATGTCAAAATCAGTCTTATAATTTGAAAGATGCATTCAATACTTCGGGATTTAACAGTCAATGGAGATTGAATGGAGCATGGATACCAGCAGCGACACCCGTTACCAATGCCGGTATTTATGTACTTACTGTAACAGATATAAATGGTTGTGCTGATACTGCCCGGCTGGCATTGTCGGTAAATCCCGTATTGGTTTTAGAGAATGATACCGCATTAAGTTTTTGCCCCGGTGAGGCAAAAGACCTTACCAAATTATATACTGCATATTATTCCAATCAATGGTGGTTAAATGGGGTGGCAGTATCCAATCCTGCATCAGTATCGCTTCCGGGTACTTACACATTAATTGCCTCACATGCCACCGGATGTGCAGATACCGCCAGGGTAGCATTAACCAGCAATAACAAACCCTCACTGGGAGCCGATAAACCTTTATCAATATGTCCTGGAAGTTCGGTTGGGCTTACAGGCCAGTACAACACGACCGGATTAACTACAGCATGGTCTTTAAGTGGAACACTTATTACCAACCCTTCCAATATTACACTGGGCGGGGATTACCAGTTAATTGCCACTAACAATG
>JAYWIB010000124.1:0-17256 GCA_043789265.1 Chitinophagaceae bacterium | reverse complement strand
CCTGATGCTTATCCATTTTTGCAAGCAGCTTTTTTCCTTTTTCAGAAATGGTGATATCTACCAGCCTTTTGTCGGTTTTACCGGGTACTTTATTTGCCAGTTGCTTAAGCACTAGCCTGTCTACTATGCGGCTGGTATCACTCATTTTGTCGAGCATTCTTTCTTTAATCTGTAGTATGGAAACCGGAGCCGGACTGCCCCTTAATATACGCAGTATGTTAAACTGCTGCATAGATATACCTTCCTTTTTAAAAATATTCTTCAGCCTTTCTGTTGTCCAGTTATAAGTATAAATAATGTTTACAAGTCCTTTCTGGTATTCATTTTTAAAAGCCGTTTGATGAATCTCTTTTTCCAGCCTCATGATTGCAATTGTTTTGTAGAGGGTTACTAAACGCCGAATGCATAAAATAAAAACTGGAAGTTAAATTAACTTCTGATATTATTTAATAGTGAAAATACAGTATTTTTTTTCAAAGAAAACTTTACAAGCCAAAGCAAGACCTGCATTCAAACTGTTTATAAGACCCTGATTAATCTTACAATCAATGAAGCGCAATTTTGTAAGACAAATTGCAACAACAGCAACTATCATTATTCTCTCCATACAGAGACGCCCTCGCTGCAATTTGCACAAATGTCAATGTTTCTGCGGCTTTGCATCAAATCCCTCCGAAACTGTTTATAGTTTTCATTGTGCCACACCTGCTTAAAAGACTGGTTTTTTAAATTGCCCAACTGGTGCATGGCATCTTTATCAAAACAACAGGGTACCACCAGCCCATCCCATGTAATTACATTGGCATGCTGCATTTTCCAGCACCGGTTGGCCAGTTTATTTTTTGGTGCATACGTACCATCGGCTTTTTTTGTATAACGGCTATATTTATCAATAGAAGGAATGAGCCGGTTGGGATCAGTTTCATAATCATATACCTGTGCCGTTTTAAATCTTACTTCATCCACGCCCACATCCGTGGCCATTTTTTTTATTTCTTCAATTTGATGTTCATTTGGCTTTACCACCAAAAACTGAAAAAAAACAAATGGCTTTTTACTGTTGAGTTCTTTCTTCCACTTTACAATATTTCTGGCGCCTTCCAGTACTTTTTCTAACTGGCCACCCACCCGGTATTGCTGGTATACATCCTGCGTGGTGCCGTCAATGGAAATAATTAACCTGTCCAGTCCGCTTTCCACTGTACGTTTTGCATTGGCATCATTCAGGTAATGTGCATTGGTGGAAGTGGCTGTATATATGCCTTTGGTGCCTGCATATTTCACCATCTCTAAAAAATCAGGATTCAGATAAGGCTCACCCTGAAAATAAAATATCAGGTACAACAGTTCCCGGTGAATTTCATCAATGGTTGTTGTAAAAAAATCTTTTTGCAGCATGCCTGTTGGCCTTGTAAAAGCACGCAGGCCACTCGGGCACTCGGGGCAGCGCAGATTGCAACTGGTGGTTGGCTCAAATGATACCGATACCGGGTAACCCCACTGCACGGGCTTACTCAGCAGGCGGCCTGCATAAAAACTGCCCAGTACTTTTACACCGTTCCAGCAGCGGCGCAGCGTAAGCTTACTAGCTAAATTTATACTGTCATTCCAATTGAACCGTGGCATATTGCGAAGGTAGCGGATAATGATGATTGATGTTTTTCCCGCTGCCTGTATCACCCGTTATGCGTCAACTTTTTTGACCGCTTGCTGTTCGACAAAACTTCTTAATTTTGATATTATGCAAGCACAAGCAGACATAGGATTTGATCAATTGGTTCAGATAGCCAAGAAACTTCCTGCGCAACAATGGACGAAGTTGAAAGCAGCGGTTGAAGCTCAATCAAATGTGGATACAGAAAGGGAAGAGTTTAAAAAACTTCTTTTAAACGGACCTACTTTCTCAAAAAAACAATTGAATACAATTGCCGAAACCAGAAAAGCAATCAATCAATGGCGGACAAAATAATCCTCACAGACACCTCGATTTTAATTGATTATTTTCGTAAGAGTGATAAGGATAATTCTGTTTTGATTTCTCTTTTTGACCAAGGATATGATTTTACCATTTCTGCCATAACACATTACGAAATTTATTCTGGTACGATAGCTAACCAACTTACGTTTTGGAAAAATCTATTACAAAGAACAAAAGTCTTAGCTTTTGATGAACTTGTTGCAATAACAGCCGTTGACATAAATAATCAACTAAAACGCAAACGTAAACAGATTGAAATAGCTGACCTTTTTATTGCTGCAACAGCCGTAGCTAATCATTTGCCCTTTGCAACGTTGAACATAAAGCACTTTGACCGTATTGACAGTCTTAACCTCGTAGAATAAGGCGAACACACAGGGGGGTGGCGCTATTGGGGCAGGACTTTGAAACATCGGCTGGATTTCACTATCAGCTTCAGTTTCGGATCCAAGTTTATAATTTAGCTTTATACCGACTATAGATACTAAATAGTCTAAACTCTTTTCTGTCGGCATAACACCATCTAAGATTTACACGGAATCCTTCCTGAAAAATCGGGACTGGTCGGACTACCTAATAAATCAAGATGGTAATAGTTCATAACTACAACTTTTAAAACAATATTGGGCTTCAGTTAGGGGCTGGCGTTTTTAAATATCCCAACAACGCCAAAACCTATTCGTTAAACGCTGAAATGTTTTTAACTCTACGCCCTGTTTTTGCAAAAAACTTTTTACCAAAACCTTATATACAATGCTGCAATAATCAGCAGTATCATTATTATCATTGCCAGTACGCCCGGTGTTACTTTATACATTTTTTTATCCACCTCCAGTGCATGAATGTGTTCCCTGCCTTTTGTATCCAGCAGGCTTACTATTACCATCAGCAGCATGGTAAAGAAAAACACCCAGCCCATCTGTATTAAAAACGGAATTTCGTACGCACCGGTACCTGTGGGATACGCTGTGTACAAAACTGTTTCATTGCCTGCGAGACCGGGCAAAAATTTATCAAACAACACCGCAAGCAGCACACCACCAATGATGCCGGCCAGTGCAGCACGGGAAGTAGTTTTCTTCCAAAAAAAGCCCAATAAAAAAACAGGAAAGATTGCTGGAGAAATATAGCCTGTATATTTTTGAATAAATTCAAAACCACCTTTGCCGCCGATGCCGAGTGCATCGCTCCAGTTAACTATAATGGCAATTATCAATGCAGTTACCACCACCATGCGGCCCGTCCACACCAGGTTTTTTTCTGTTGATGTGCGCTTTATATATTTCTTATAAATGTCCAGTGTAAAAATGGTGGAGATGCTGTTGGCCTTGCCTGCGAGTGAAGCAACAATGGCGGCTGTTAATGCAGCCATGGACAGGCCACGCAGGCCAGTGGGCAAAAAACCAAGTACGGCAGAGTAGGCATTGTCTTCCCGAAACTCACCATTGGTAAGCATTTGCTGCTGCAGCTCTCCCTGCTGGTGCAGTACATAAGCAGCAATGCCGGGCAGCACCACCAGCAAAGGCATCATCAGTTTTAAGAAGGCCGAAAACAAAATGCCGGTACGTGCAGTTTTTAAATCAGCGCCCAGCGCCCGCTGTGTAATGTATTGATTGCAGCCCCAGTAATTTAAATTGGCCACCCACATACCTGCTGCCAGCATGGCCAGGCCAGGCAGACTGGAATAATGATTTATTTCCTGCTGCGATGAACTGGCAGTAGGTTTATCAAATATCATTTTAAAATGATCAGGGGCAGATTTAAACAATTGATTGAGACCTGCCAGTGCATCTTTACCATAACCAAATTTTTCACTCACCACCGTTAGTGCAATGTAAGAAGTTACCAGGCCACCAATGATGAGCACCAGCACCTGTATTACATCTGTATATCCAATCACCTTCATACCACCGAGTGTGATGATCAATGCAAACACGGATAAGGCAATCATGATAAGATGAAAATGCTCGCCACCTGTTAAATTATTTATTGCAAGTGTACCGAGGTATAAAATTGAAGTAAGGTTTACAAAAATGTAGAGGAAGAGCCAGAAGATAGCCATTATCATAGCCACGGTTTCATTGTACCTTGTTTTTAAAAACTGGGGCATGGTAAAAATGCGGTTCTTTAAATAAATGGGCATAAAAAATACAGCCACAATAATTAAAGAAAGTGCTGCCAGCCATTCATACGCAGAGATGGCGAGGCCAAGCCTGAAGCCGTTTCCTGACATGCCTATAAACTGCTCCGCAGAAATATTGGATGCTATTAACGAAGCGCCAATTGCCCACCACGTTAACTGACCTTCGGCCAGAAAAAAATCGGTGGAGGATGTTTGTGCCGATTGTTTGCGTTTATATACCCACAAACCATACGCAGATACCAACACAAAATATATAATGAATACAATGTAATCCGGTGTGCCAAGAGATTTCATGCTGCGTTAAGTTTTGGAATGGTTGTGAAAAAATATTGATTGCTGTTTGAAATATTTTCTGCTGATGTTACTCTCTATTTTTATAATGCTTATTATATTTTTTTTAAAGAATGAATGCTAAGTACATGATAAATTTGGCTGTCAGCATTTATAATTTATTTAAAACTGCACAGAAAAAAATCCATTACTTTTCCTTACCGTCTCTTTTTTTCTGAAGGTATTTTTAATGCCACTTTTGTTTTTACCGGTTCACCAAAATTTGGTGTGCCATCATCATTCCATGTAAAAGGCTGAGTCCGTGGCGACCGAAACAGTCCACAACCCTGGCCTGGCTTATCATTGGCGTGGTACAGTATCCAGTCTTCTTTTCCATCCGGAGATTTAAAAAATGAATTATGCCCCGGTGCATACACACCATTTTTACTGCTTTGCGTAAATACAGGCTCCGGATGTTTTATCCAGGAAGCCTCATCCATCAGGTTGCTGTCTGCAGATGCAGTGAGCATACCGAGTGCATAATAATCCGTCCAGCAGCCGCTGGCCGAATAAATTAAGTATAGTTTGTTTTTATGCAACAATACTTCCGGCCCTTCATTTACATTTACATGCGGCACATCATTGGGGTTATCTAAGTCGCCATGCGTTTCCCAGGCCAGTTGCGGACTGGAAATTTTTGTCCGCACACTGTCCAGCGTCCACGGATTTTTCATTTTGGTGATGTAAATATTTTGCTCACCATTTACTTCGCCATCCCATCCCGACCAAATAAAATACAATTGCTTTTTGTGTTCAAACACAGAGCCATCAATGGACCATTTATCCTGCGGTGTGGTAAGTTTTCCTTTCATTGTCCATTTGCCTTTCAATGGATCCCGTGATGTATTTTGAAGCACCCATATGCGATGGTCTGCATTGTTGCCGCTGTCCGCTGCAAAGTAGATGTACCATTTGCCTTGGAGAAAATGAATTTCCGGCGCCCATATTTCTTTAGAGTACGGGCCCTTTTTTGGCGGATTAAAAACAATTTTTTTTTGTGCAGTTTTCAGCCTTGCAATGGTGGGTGTTTTCCAAAGGGTAATATTTTTTCCGGTGGTATGGGTGTAATAATAAAACCCGTCTTTGTAAATACACCAGGGGTCGGCACCTGCGCTAAAAAGCGGATTGGTAAAGGTTTTGGCAGATTGTGCCCGTGCAGGCGCAGCCAACGAACAAAAAAAAATGGCTGCATACAAAATTGTTCTTATCCTTTTCATATCGCTGTATTTTTATAAAAAAACAGTACTTTATTTTTTTACCGAAAACCTGTATACCGAACTTGTTTTATAAATTTTTCCCGGCTCCAGTATTGTTGATGGAAACGAGGGCTGGTTGGGCGAATCAGGAAAATGCTGTGTCTCCAGGCAAAAGGCGATTCTAAAATCATCCATGCCGCCGTCTTTCATTTTGTTTTTGCTTTGCATAAAATTGCCGCCATAAAACTGCAGCCCCGGTTCTTCTGTAAGCACTTCCATGGTAATGCCGGACTTATCGCCCGTTACTACCGCTGCGGCATTTAAGCTGCCAGATTTACTGACATTCAATACAAAATTGTGATCGTATCCTTTACCATTCTTTATTTGCTCATTTATTGCATCTACGTTTTTGCCAATCAATACCGGGGTACGAAAATCAAATGGCGTGCTGGCGACAGGCTCAATCTTTCCGGTAGGTATCAGCATGGAATCCACGGGTGTAAAATTGTCTGCGTTTATCATCAGTGTATGATTGTTGATGGTGCCGCTGCCCTGCCCGTTTAAATTAAAGAAGGCATGGTTGGTAAGATTGACTACTGTTTTTTTATCAGTAGCCGCTTCATAATCCAGCTTCAATTCATTGCTGCCAGTAAGCGTATAAATAATTTTTACCTGCAGGTTACCAGGGAAACCTTCTTCCATATCTTTCGATAAATAAGTAAGTTCCAATGCATTTTCACCCAGTTGTTTTGCATCCCACACTACATACTGAAAACCTTTTTTTCCACCATGCAACGTATTGGGGCCGTTATTGGTGGCCAATGTGTATTGTGTACCATCTATTGTAAACTTTCCTTTGGCAATGCGGTTTCCATAGCGGCCAATGCTGGCACCAAAGTACGGCTCGGTGCTGTTTATGTATTGCTGCACACTATCGAAGCCAGCAACTACATCGGTTAATTTACCTTCTTTATCCGGCACCAGCAGGCTCACCAGCCTGCCTCCATAATTGGTAATGGCGGCCTGCATGCCATTGCCGTTTTTTAAAATATACAGATTGGTTTGTTTACCATCAATGGTTTGCTGAAAAGCAGATGCGGCAGGAAACATAGTGTTGTTTTTTGAAGTACTGTCATTTACCGGCGCAGCAGTTTTTTGTGTGCTGTTGTTACAGCTTACTGCAACCATAAGCCAGCCGCAGATAAAAAATTTTTGTAAATATTTCATATCAGAATCATTAGGTTTATTATTTCATTTCATTCACCATTCACCATTCACCATTCACCATTCACCATTCACTTTTCACCATTCACCATTCACCGTTCACCGTTCTTCCTGCGCCGCAACAGCAGGCAGTTTACTTTGCCACCGCCATGCATCCTTTACCATGTCACTAATATTTTTGTCCGCCTTCCACTGCAATACGGTATTGGCTTTGCTTACATCTGCATATACAGCAGCCGCATCGCCTGCACGGCGGGGGCCGATTACATAATTTAATTGCAGGTTGTTTTCGTTTTCAAAACTGTGTATCAGTTCCAATACTGAAAGCCCAACACCGGTGCCGATATTAAAAACTTCGTACGCCGTATCCATGTTATTTTCAATCATGCGTTCGCAACTTTTTACATGCGCTTTTGCCAAATCTACTACATGAATATAATCTCTTATGCAGCTTCCGTCCGGCGTATCATAATCGTTGCCATATACGGTTAATTGTTTTATTTTTCCAATGGCTGTTTGTGTGATAAAAGGCATCAGGTTATTGGGAGTACCCAGTGGCAGCTCACCAATCAATGCCGATGGGTGTGCGCCGGCGGGATTGAAATACCTGAGGGCAATTACCTGTATGTTTTCCGCAGCGGCAGTTTTTTCCAGCACCTCTTCGCCCATTTGTTTGGTGCTTCCGTATGCGGATAAGGCTTTTTTAAATGGCGTGTTTTCATTTACGGGCAACACATCGGGGTCGCCATACACAGTGGCCGAAGAAGAAAAAACAATATTGCTGCAACCCGCCTCCAGCATACATTCCAGCAGGGTGAGCAATGAGTCCATGTTGTTTCTAAAATATTTCAGCGGCTGCTGTACCGATTCTGCCACGGCTTTGTGTGCAGCAAAATGTATCACTGCATCTACCTTTTTTTCCTGCTGAAACAAATCAGTGAGCAACGCTTTGTTACATACATCAATGGCATAAAAAGCCGGACGTTTTTTTGTAATCAGTTCAATATTATCCAGCACGCCTGCATTGGAGTTGCAGAGGTTATCGGCAATCACCACTTCATAATTGTGCTGCAGCAACTCCACCACCGTGTGTGAACCAATGTAGCCCATGCCGCCTGTAACCAATATTTTTTTTGTCATAATAATTCAGTCATGTTGGTGTGCATTGATCAAAAAAATTTTAATCAATCACAGCGTGTTTATACGGGCTGTATAAATACTTAAACATTAATTCAATTTGTGCAGGCAGCACCCGCTGCAATGATAAGGGCGGCAATGCATCTTCAGCAAAAAAACCTTTGTCCAGTATATCAAAGCTGCTGGTAAAACTTCCTCCCGTTAATGCGCACTCAATAAAAATTTTATACACATAATCTGCCTCCGGCGGATGTGGATGACAACGCTTGTCCAGCACGGCCAGCAACTTTGTGGGTACCACTTCCAGCCCCGTTTCTTCTCTCACTTCATTTACTGCTGTTTCATTTGGCGTGTATCCAATATCTGCCCAGCCGCCCGGCAAAGACCATAGCCCGTCTGCTTTTTCTTTTACCAGCAATATTTCATTATCCTCATTAAATACCACTGCCCTTATATCCACCTTTGGTGTGATGTATTCTTTTTTGTCTGAAAAATATCCTTCTATAAATTCAACCGGCTGTTCAGTTAACTGCTGCAGCATTTCATTTGCTATCTGCTGCAGTTGCCTGTATCTTTCTGCATCATATTCATTTACCGCATATGCTAAACCCAGCCTTGATACAGCGTGTATTTTTTTTATCCATTCATTCAAGTGCTGCTGCGTCATACACGTTGCTTAATTGTTTTCTGTCACCAATTTATCTTTATTAAGATAATGTACGTTGCTTAATTGCTTTAACTGCATGGCTGCCTGTTCTGCGGTAATATCCCGCTGTGGGCTTGCCAGCATTTCATATCCCACCATAAATTTTTTAACCGTTGCACTCCGCAGCAGGGGCGGATAAAAATGCATGTGCCAGTGCCACTCCGGATGATCGCCATCGTTTACTGGCGCCTGGTGCATACCGGCGGAATAAGGAAAAGATGTTTCAAATAAATTATCGTAGCGGATGGTGAGCTGCTGCAAGGTTTCTGCCAGCGCTGCTTTTTCTTCTGCTGTAAATGCAGTGATATGCTGCACCTGCCTGCGGCTGATTACAATTGTTTCGAAAGGCCATACCGCCCAAAATGGTACCAATACTACAAAATGATTGTTGGCAAACAGGATGCGTTCATTTTTTTCAAGCTCTATTTTTAAATAATTGCCCAGCAGGCTTTCGCCCTTTGCATCAAAATATTTTTTTTGCTGCACTGTTTCTTTCTGCACTTCGGCAGGCACATCGCTCTGGCTCCATATTTGCCCATGCGGATGAGGATTGCTGCAGCCCATAATTTCGCCTTTGTTTTCAAATATCTGAATGTATTTAATCCAGGGTTCATTGCGCAATGCATTAAATTCCTGCTGCCATAAGTTAATCACTGCTGCAATTTCCTCCTGCTCCATTTGCGGCAGGGTAAGATGATGCTTTGGTGAGAAACAAATAACCCTGCAAATACCTTTTTCACTTACGGCCTGCAGCAATTCCTGTTCATCATAATTTCCATCGGGTGTATCTTTTAATAAAGCAGAAAAATCGTTGGTAAATGCATATGCTGTTGTGTAGGATGGATTAACAACGTCATTTGATCTTTTATTGCCGGGGCATAAATAGCAATGCTCATCATATGCCGGGCGCTCATGGTTAGCTGCTGCTTCTACCTTACCCTGCCAGGGCCGCTTGTTGCGGTGCGGAGATACCAATATCCACTCCCCTGTTAAGATGTTGAGCCGCTTATGCGGATGTTGAGTTAAATTGAACATCAAATAAATCTATTGCAGCAACCGTTTTATTTAATAAAATTTTTCGCCGGTAAATTTTCAGTTGCGTACTTTATCACATAAAAAAAAATTTACACGACGGTAATTTCTTCCGTGCCATTTTCAATATTGGCTACATAGGCCGACAATTCAAGCCGCATATTTTCTTTATAACCTGCGGATAATTTTTCCACCAACTCTTTTATGGCTTCATCTTTTACAATGTTGATGGTGCATCCGCCAAACCCGCCGCCCATCATTCTTGCACCCAGCACCGCAGGATTGTTTTTTACCTGCTCCACCAGCCAGTCTGCTTCTTTGCAGCTCACTTCATACAAGCTGCTCAGGCCTTCATGCGTGGCAAACATTTTTATACCCAGCGCTGCTATATCTCCATCTTCTAAATTGATACAGCCGGTAAGCAGTCGCTCAATTTCTTCCACCACATACTTACACCTCCGGTATATAAGGGCATCTTTGGGTGCCACATATTTATCCAGCATTTCCATGGTTACATCTCTCAATGCACTTACTTCCGGATGATGTTCCTTTATCCAGGCCACACCCTGCTCACACTGGCTGCGGCGTTCATTATATGCAGAGGACGAAAGGGAATGCTCTACATTGGTATTCAGCAGTAAAATTTTATACCCGTTAAGTAAAAATGGTTTGTATTCGTACGCCAGCGTTTTGCAATCCAGTTTTATTACATGATCTTTTTTACCAAACATACTGGCAAACATGTCCATGATACCGCACATTACACCGGAAAAAGTTTGCTCGGCCTTTTGTGCAATACGCACCATCTCCATTTTATCTATCCCCAGTTTAAATAAATTATTGAGGGCAAATACTGTGGCGCATTCTACCGCAGCAGAAGAAGAAAGGCCTGCGCCAATGGGTACATCGCCATCTATTGCCAAATTAAATCCACCAATTTTGTGCCCCCGTTTTATTAACTGATCGGCTACGCCCAATATGTAAGTGCTCCAGCTTTTGGTTGGCTGTATATCAGCAATAGCCACTTCATATTTTTCTGCAAAATCTACAGAATATAAATGGATGATATCATCTTCCCTTTTACTAACGGCCACGTAGATGGCTTTGTCTATAGCAGCAGGCAATACAAAGCCATCGTTGTAATCTACATGCTCGCCAATAATGTTTACCCTGCCCGGCGATCGTACAATCAGTGTGGCCGCTGTTTTAAACTCACTGTTGAATTTTTCTGTTACGTTATTTACGGCACTGTTCATTTTACTGCGTTAACTGTCAGCGATTTTTTAAAAGTTTGTAATGATACATTCTTTATTTGTTTTGCTGTTATATTTTATCGTGTTATTATGATACTGTTTTATTCGCCTGCAGGCACTGGAATTACTGTGCCGGTTTTAACCGGTGTGCCCAGGTTGGGTGTGCCATCTGTGTTCCAGGTAAATTTTTGCATACGCACATTTCTTGCAGTACCGCAGCCCTGCCCGGCACTTGTATTGGCATGATAAATAAACCAGTCTTCGGTGCCATTGGGCGATTTAAAAAAAGCATTGTGCCCCGGGCCATAAGCATTGCTGGCAGGCTGTTTTGTAAAAACAGGCTGTGCATTTTTTGTCCAGTCTGCAGGCAGCAATGGATCGCCGCCATCTTTTAATGTAAGCATGCCGAGGGCGTAATCATCCGTCCAGCAGCCGCTGGCCGAATACACTAAAAAAACTTTGCTGCTGCTGTTTTTTAAAACCTGCGGCGCTTCATTTACCGGCCCTCCATTTTGTTCCCAGGGCAGCTCCGGTTTTGTAAGCATGGCAGCAGGTGTTTGCAGGGTCCAGGGGTTGGTCATTTTAGCAATGTAAATGTTTTGATTTTGCACCGCAATGTTGGGGCGGCCACTCCATATAAAATAATTGCTGCCATTGTATTGCAGCACGGTTCCGTCTATGGCCCAAAAATCTGCATCGGTGGAAAATATTCTTCCTTTATCCGCCCATGTACCTGTAAGCGGATCTGCACTGCTGTTTTCGAGTACCCATGTACGTTGTGTATCATCCGGGCCGCTGCCCGCTGTATAATACACATACCATTTGCCATCTAAAAAATGCAGTTCCGGCGCCCACACATTGGATGAGTTGGGTGTGGCAGGCGCTGCAGAAAAAATTGTGGTAACCGTGGCATTGTTTAAAGCCGACATGATGCTTGTTTTCCAGAGGCTAACCCTGTTGCCAAGTGTATGGGTGTAATAATAAAAATTGTCTTTTTTTATCACCCATGGATCGGAACCCGTCAATAATGGATTTACAAATGTTTTGCCCGCTGGCGGCGGCGGTGGAGGTGGCGGCGCAACGTTGCCCGTACTATCCTTACTGCAGAAAGGCGTGGTGGCCATTACTGCAAACAACAGCCATACTCCGGATAATTTTTTTATTGACAGCATCGTAAATTTTATTTTATTCCATGAACCAGAGCCGCTGGTTTATAAACAGCAGATACAGGAATGTATAAGCGATACCTGCTTAGCACAGCAAAAGCATTTTTAGTGCCGATAATTTTTTTAATTAAATCCACTTCTGATTTTCTATACGGTGTACCATCGGGGCGAAAGATATCATGAAACCAAAGTGTTGGCTCACCGGTATATTTTTTCTTCCAGCTATCCCAGGGATAAATGGTATTTGTTTTTCCGGCCACCAGCCCCCAGTTAAAAGCAGCAATTTTATATTTTTTAAAAATGGGTAAGGAGCCTTTAAAAAAACTGCCATTGCCCCGGCTCATGTATTCTGTATTTAGGATGGGTCTTTTATACCGCAGCAGTAGTTTTATACTGTTTTCCAGTTTAGCAGGGCCATCGTAATTATGAAAGCTGATGACATCCGATTGCTCTATTTGAATTTTTTCCCATAGCTTCATTTTTTTATGCACCCTCCAGTCTCCCGCCCATACACCAGAGGTAAGCGGTTGGGATGGATGTACACTCCGTGTCCATTCAAAAACTTTTTTCAGCAGCGGCGTTACATATTTTGTTTTGTTTTTTAATTCGTATTTTCCATAGCTGCCGTTGTTAGTATTATCGGGCTCATTCCACACATCCCAGGCCAGCACTCTTTCATCATCAGCAAAATGCTGTACCACGCCGGTTACGTATTGCTGCAGGCGTGGGTATTGAGTACTGTCTTTTAGAGCCTCCACCCCGGGGCTTTGCACCCAGCCCGAATTGTGCACATGTGGCTTTGGCGCCCGCTGTGTACCAAGTTTTGGAAAAGGATCCCATACAGAATCAAACAGCACAAACATTATTTTGATGTGGTGCCGCTGTGCAATGGCAAGAAAAGTATCCATCCTGTTTAAGAACCCCTCTGCATCCTGCATGTACAGCAGGTCGTGCAGAAAAACCCTCATACTGTTCATGCCGATAGCAGCCGCCCACCCCAGTTCCCGGCTGATGGTGGCTGTATCAAAGCTTTCGGCCTGCCACATTTCCAGTTGGTTGATGGCGGTGCTTGGCGCAAAGTTGGCGCCTACCAGCCAGGGTTGTTTATTGTACCATTCATTGGCCTGCTGCCTTGTCCATACAGGCCTTGCGGTGATGCTGTCCTGGGCATTGGCCTGCATCACTATCAGCAGCAGGGCGAATAATATTTTAGTGAGTTTCATCAAATGAAAAATTTAAAGCTAATAATAGAATAACGGGAGAAACATTGTGCCATAGTTATAAAAGCAGGAAGTGCAAATTCTGCACTTCCTGCTTAAGCATTTATTAATTCCATCCCGGATTTTGTTTCAGGTTTGGATTGATATCAATTTCACTTTGTGGAATAGGCATGTATTTATTACGGCCAAGAATAAAATTATTAAATTCTGGATCACGGGCTTTTAACTCGGCCAGTTTAGATGCATCATCAAAATATCCCCACCTTGCCAGATCATTCCATCGAACCGATTCACCAGTTAATTCGGTAATGCGTTCATGTTCTAACTGTTTTTGAAATTGATCCTGGCTTAACCCTGGCTTTGCAATGGATAATGACAACAGCCCAGATCTTAGGCGCACACGATCCACGTATGCATAAGCATCACCAGTTCTGCCCAGATTGTTCAATGCTTCCGCATACATAAGCAACACATCGGCAAAACGTAATGCACGGAAATTGATCCCACTGTTGAAAGGTTCACCTGAGCATTGGAGATAATAATCATTTAAGTATTTATGATACCATACTCTATTGCCATAATCGCTGCCATAGTCGTGCCTAGTCCATGAACCTGTGCCGGGTCGCACTTCACCTGGGCGTTCGGGATCTGGACATCCAGCAGCATCGAATGCATAAACCAGTGTAAAATCGGGACCCCTTTCATCGGTTGAATCATATAATGCCGTTACTGGAAGACGGGGATCCCTTAAGTTATTAGCAGTTTTTTCCTTGTTAAACTCATTGACAATCCAGCGATGCATGTTGGCATCTCTAAAGCCATGACCTCCTGGTCCAAAAAAAGGAGAACGGCTTGTACCTACATTGGAGGTAGGTCCATCGTCCCCTCCATTTTCTGGCCGCATTTTAAATTGTATTTCAAATACTGATTCTATATTGTTCTCGGAAGTGTGCTTAAAATTATCACTGTAATTGGGAACAAGGTCGTATTGAGCAGCACCCGGTCCTGAAATAAGCCATTCAAATGCAGTGGCTGCTTTTTGCCATTCTTTTTGTTGCATATAAGCCCTTCCCAAATATCCATAAGCTGCCCCTTTGGTAGCCCGGCCTACTTCTTCTCCGGTATACGATATTGGCAACGCTTCCGCTGCCTCAGTAAGATCCTTCTCTATTTGCGCCCATACAATTTCAGGTGCAGCCTGCGAAGGCTTATCATTAGGAAGTGAAGGTGCTAAAATCAAAGGAACATTTTCCCAAATACTTATCAGGTTATAATAGTACACAGCCCGGAGAAATTTTGCTTCGCCAAGAATACGGGTTTTTAAACCCTCATCCATTGAGATACCTGGCACTTTTGCCAATACCTGGTTAGCACGGTACACGCCTCTGTAATGATGACCCCAGGTATCAATATTAACTTCAAAGCTGTATTGTGTAATATTAAGTCCACTAATACTTCTAAGTTCATTCCAGCCACTGGTGGAGTATCCATCATCTGATCGTACATCCATATAAAACGGTAACCAGCGTGAATATGGAGACCCATTACGGTAAAAATTGCCGTACACTGCATTGATACCTTCTACGGCGTCGTTGCTGGTTTTCCAAAAGTTAGATTCATCTATCCGGTTTGGATTTTCAATATCCAGATCAAGTGATTTTTTGCAGGAGAGAGCCGATATGGCCATGGTAGCTGCAAGACAATATTTTATGAGTGTATTCATGTCAGTAGATTGAATAGTTAATTTAAAAACCAAAATTGATTCCGGCAGATATAATTCTTAGGGCGGGATACTGACCATTATCAAGCCCACGCTCGAAAATATTTACACCGGCAATATCCGGATCTAAGCCCTTGTAGCCTGTAAACGTAAGCAGGTTTTGACCACTAATAAATATCCGGCTGCTCTTAAAGCCAATGCGCCTCCATGTTTCTCTTGGAATATTATATGCAATTTCCAGATTCCGTAATCTTACATAGCTACCGTCTTCCAGCCACCGATCACTCTCTGGCAACACATTATACTGTATACCTTTATCAGTTGTAATATCCGAAGTTATCGCAGCCCGGGGCCACTCATTTCCAGGTGTTTGAGGGGTCCAGTAAGTAGCATCTTTTCGAAAGTTGGTGTTCTGATCCATCCTGTCAACATTGTAACGGGGGCGGTTGTACAGCTTGTTTCCAACCACTGCATACCATTGCATATTTATACTAAATTGTTTGTAGGAAGCATTTAACTGAAGCCCGGTTTCAAAATTAGCCCAGGGGCTACCTGCATAGTAACGATCTTTATCCCGGTCAAGTGCACCGTCATTGTCCACATCAACATAACGGATATCCCCTGGTTTAGACCATGGTTGAAGTACCTGACCAGTTTTGCCTTTGTGTGCATCAATTTCAGCCTGACTCTGGAAAATTCCTGCTGACTTTAATACATACCATTCTCCAATGGAGCGGCCTAACTGAGTCCGGGCATCGCCTAATTGCGTGTATTTTGTAGTAGCATTGCCAAAAGCATTCACCCGATTACGAATCGTTGTAAAATTTAATGTGGCATCCCAGCGAAAGTTTTTGCCTGCCTGAGGACGTACAGTAAGTGCTAATTCAAAACCCTTATTTTGAAGGGAAGCCGCATTTACTGCTGGGTTTCCACCTGCATTGCCTGTGGTAAGGCTAATGGGCAGGTCTACCAGCACGTCTTCGGTTTTAGCAATAAAATAATCAGCAGAAAGAGTAAAGAGGCTTTTTAAAAAAGTAGCTTCCAGGCCAATATTAGTGGTTTTCTTTCTCTCCCAGCGGAGATTGCTATTAGCAAGACGGGTTACAATTTGTCCAATCTGCTCCACTGATCCCGGGCCAAATACGGCACGGGGGAAAGGATTGATCTGTGCATAATATAACCATGGCTGCAGGAACTCAGAGTTTCCCAGGCTGCCATACGAGGCTCGCAGTTTTAATTCATTTATAGCTTGCACATTCCAAAATTTTTCTTTGGAAATACGCCATGCTACTGAAGCGGAAGGGAAATTACCCCAGCGGTTGTTTTTACTAAAGAGTGAACTTCCATCTCTGCGGAAAGTAATACTGGTTAAATATTTATCCGCATACGTGTAATTTACCCTTCCTAACAGTCCAATATTATTCCATTTGTTGGTATAAGGGTCTGAGGAGGTTGGGTTGCCTTCAATGGTATTAAAGCGAAAAATAGGATGGTTAAAAGTTTGGTTACTTAAGCCTGCAACCGCACCTATTTTATGGCTTCCAAAAGTTTTATCATAGTTTAAAGTATGTTCAAACAACTTGGATTCAAACTTACCTTCACTGGAGTATGTCGCTAACTTATTGTTGTTAGGGGGAGGCGTTCCCTGGCGGACTGTGCCGGGACGGCGAAAACCTTCACCTTTATCATTTGATTTTTCGAGGCCAACGTTGAAACGATATACTAAACCGTTCATTATCCTAAAATCAAGATAGGCATTGCCTCTGATTTTGAAGTTCTTTTGTTCAAATTGATCTAAGGATTGCAAAGCCGGAACGTTGGCAGTAAGTGTGCTTAAATAAGCATTATTCAATCCAATTCCCCAGCCTTCAGGATTGTCATTGCTTTGATAGCGGCTACCCTTCAAGGCTACCACTGGTGGCATTGTAATCATATCCACAAATGGATTTACTCCAACACCAGCTGCTGCTATTGGGTCTTCTTTGGTCCAGCTAAATAATACATTTTGACCGATGGTAAACCTGCCTATTTTAGTATCTGTATTAAGCCGGATACCTGTACGTGCAAAAGAGTTATCAATTACCGGCCCTTTATTTGCAAAATGGTTTCCACTTAAATAGAAGTTCACCTTTTTTTTCAAAGACCCTGACA
>JAYWIB010000123.1:0-4530 GCA_043789265.1 Chitinophagaceae bacterium | reverse complement strand
CATGCGAAATGGCTTCTTTTGTTTGCGGCATTACGGCATCGTCGGCAGCAATTACAATCACAGCCACATCCGTAACCTTGGCACCCCTTGCCCTCATGGCCGTAAAGGCTTCGTGGCCCGGTGTATCCAGGAAAGTAATGGAACGGCCGTCTTTTGTTTTTACTTCGTATGCACCTATGTGCTGGGTAATGCCTCCGGCCTCTCCGGCAATAACATTGGTATTGCGTATATAATCCAGCAAAGAGGTTTTACCATGATCCACATGACCCATGATGGTAACAATGGGCGCCCTTGCTTTTTGATCAGCCACATCATCTTCCTGGTCATCTTCTTCCAGTTCTGCAGCATCTTCCACACCTATAAATTCCACTTCGTAATTAAATTCGCTTGCCACCAGTTCTATCACATCTGCTTCCAGCCGCTGGTTGATAGATACCATGATGCCGAGGTTCATACACTTGCTGATAACATCGGCAAAACTTACATCCATCAGGCTGGCCAGTTCACTTACCGAAATAAATTCTGTTACCTGCAGTTTGTTGCCACCATCGGTACCATCGCTGTTGCGCTGCTCAGCCAGTTCGTCTCTTTTTGCTTTGCGGTATTTAGCCTTCAGACTTTTACCACGGCCGCTGCCGCCGGATAGCTTTGCCTGTGTTTCTTTTATTTTATCCTGAATTTCTTTTGCATCTATTTCCCTGTCTTCCCTGCGTGGCGGCGCTGCATTGCGGTTGTTATTAAATCTTCCGCCACCTTGCGACTGCTGTTGCTGTCCGCCTCCGGGCCGGTTGCGGTTTTGATCATTGATAGCTGGCCTTGGCCCCTGCTGTCCCTGCTGTCCCTGCTGGCCGGGTGCTGGCGGTGTGCCAGGCTTGCGTTCCACAGGTATGCGTTTGCGTTTGCGTTTATCTTCTGCTTCTCTTTTTGGCCTTGTATCATTTTCCACCGGCAGTTCTATTTTGCCCAAAATTTTTGGACCTTCCAGTCTGTCGGCTTTTATATTTTCTATTGTAGCCGGAACCTCTGCCGCCGCCGGTTCGTTTACGATTGCCTCTGGCGCTTTGGGCACACTAATCTCTTCTTTTGCAGGCGCTTCTTTTTTTGCTGCTGGTTCCGCCGGCTTTTCCTCTGTTTTTTTGGTGGATTTTTTCGGCCGGGTAGAAGAATCAATCGCATCCAGATCAATTTTATTAACCACCCTCGGCGCTTCCAGTTCCGGTGCGTCTATTTTAATTATTTCTACCGGCGGCGTTTCTGGCTGCAGAGCCTCGGCGGCATGCACAACTTCTGCAACTTCCGGCGCTTTTTCTTCTGCAGGTTTTTCTGCCACCGGCTGGGGTGGTGGTACGGGTGCAACAAGCGGTGCAGTTTCTTTTTTCTTAAACGAAAGATCTTCCTCATCTTTCTTTTTCTTGAAACCTTCGTTGGTGGCGCCTTTTGTCAGTTCAATCTTTTCTGCTTTTTGTTTGGCCACTTTATCCTGCTGAAACTCTGCCTGCAATACACGGTACATTTGTTCCGTAAGTTTTGCAGTAGGTTTTAAATCCTCATTACTAAAACCCCTGGATTCAAGAAATTCTATCAGAGTGTCTTTCCCGATATTAAATTCCTTGGCCGCCGCCATTAATCTTGGTGTATTTGTTGCTACTTCTGACATTCTATTTTACCCTGCATCCCGGCAGCACCGGGATGATTCCGGGACTTTTTTAGTCTGTTATAATTTTAAAAATATTATTCCTTTTCAAACTCTTCTTTCAATACCCTTAATACATCTGCAATGGTTTCTTTTTCCAGGTCAGTTCTGCGTTCAAGTTCTGCAGGGCTTAGAGCCAGCACAGATCTGCCGGTATCACAGCCCACTTTTTTAAACGCTTCTATTACCCATGGTTCTATTTCATCACTGAATTCTTCCAGGTCAATATCAAATTCTTCTTCTTCTCCTTCATTGTCTCTAAACACATCAATTTCATATCCGGTAAGCTCACAAGCCAGTTTGATGTTTACACCCCTGCGCCCGATTGCCAGCGAAACCTGGTCGGGCTTCAGGTACACAGTGGCATGCTTTTTTTCATCATTGATATCAATGCTGGTAATTTTTGCCGGCGTAAGCGACCGCTGTATAAGTAACTGAATATTACTTGTCCAGTTGATTACATCAATGTTTTCATTTTTCAATTCTCTTACAATGCCATGGATGCGGCTGCCTTTCATACCTACACAGGCTCCCACCGGATCAATTCTGTCATCAAAACTTTCAACGGCTATTTTAGCTCTTTCGCCGGGGTCTCTTACTATCTTTTTTACCACTATCAGGCCATCAAATATTTCAGGTACTTCTATCTCCAGTAATTTTTCGAGGAAGGCAGGGCTGGTACGTGAAATTACAATCACCGCCTGGCTGTTTTTTAACTCTACTTTTTTTACCACACCCCGTACCGTTTCCCCTTTCTTAAAATAATCAGAAGGAATCTGTTCAGATTTTGGTAAAATCATTTCGTTGCTTTCCTCATCCAGCAGCAGCACTTCTTTTTTCCAAACCTGGTATACTTCGCCGCTTACTATCTCACCCACACGGTCTTCATATTTTTTTATAAGCAGGTTTTTCTTAAGGTCGTTGATGCGGCTTGCCAGCGTTTGCTTACCGGCAAGAATTGCCCGCCTTCCAAACTCTTTCTGAATATCCACCTCTTCATATAGTTCTTCGCCTACCTGATAATCGGGTTCTATTTTGATGGCGTCTTTGTATTCAATTTCTGTAAGTGTATTATACAAATCATCGTTGTCCACAATAGTACGCCGCCGGAAAATTTCCAAATCCCCTTTTTGATCATTAACAATCACATCAAAATGCTCATCGGTACCATACTTTTTACGGATGAGTGTTTTAAATACATCTTCCATCACTTTCATCAACGTGGGACGATCAATATTTTCTGCCTCTTTAAATTCCTGAAAGGAATCAATTAAATTAATACGTGCCATAATCCATGCCAACACCACTTTTGTACCCCGCCGGCTAAGGGTTTTTGTTAGTAAAATTTAAAATGTAATTATTACCGTTGTCTGTTTTATTTCTTCTAAGGGTATTTTCTTTGTAATAGTCACTGCTTTTTTATTTTTCCCTTCTGTATATTCTATCGTTATAGATTGTTCTACTGCCTCTGTTAACCGGCCCTGGTACCTGGCTTCATCATTTAATAAAACGTCCACTTTTCTTCCCACGTTTTTTTTATACTGCCTCAGCATCTTTAATGGTTCATCCACACCCGCACTTGATACTTCCAGCGAAAAATTTCCATCGGGGTACCAGCTATTTTCTTCTATCTGCCGGTAAAGGGTTCGGTTTATTTTTACACATCTTTCAATGGTAAGGCCTCCATCAGCATCTAAAAAAATTTTAAAATTGTTGGTGGGTTTTATTTTTAGCGATACCAGGAAAACATCGGGCATATCTTCCAGCAGGCGGTTTATCATTGCCTCAATTTGCTGTATTACTGTATTTTGATCCATTTTAAAAGAAGAAGGGAACGTTTCCGTTCCCTTCACCTGTTTCATTTTTCCACGGCAAATGTAAGTAAGTAAAGTTTATCATCCAAACAGAAAAAACGATAATTAAAAATTGCCAAATATTAACAGGCAAATTATTATTTCAATTATACCTTTGTTTTTATGAATATTTTCAGATTGGCCTTTGAGCTTTTTATTTTGTATTTTTTATATAAACTCATTTTTGATTTTATTATACCTGTTGCTAAAACCACCAGTCAGGTAAAGAAGCAGTTTAAAAATATGAGTGACCAAATGGAGCAGAAAATGAATACACCCCACAGTCAGGAAAAAAATACTTTTGATAAAAGCACGGCTGTAGCGCCGGGCAGTAAAGATGATTACATTGAATTTGAGGAAGTAAAATAAAACTATAGATTCAGCAGTTCAATTTTTTCTTCCGGCAGCAGCAGGTGTGTCTTTAAGCCTGCTCTGGCAGCACCCTGAACATTGGTAACAGAATCATCAATGAACAATGTTTCCCCTGGAGTTATTCCTGCATTTTCCAGCACAAAACGATAAGTATTTTTATACGGTTTTCTTCTTTGCATCAGATGAGAATAATAAGTTTTTGTAAAAAAAAAATCCAGTGTGGCATGCCCTGTTGCCTTCATCAGCGTTTCTTCAAAAGATTTTTTATGGATGCCATTTGTATTGCTTAGCAGATACAGGCTGTATCTTTCTTTTAGCCCTTGCAGGTATTGCAGAGAGGGCAATCGAAAGCCGATCAAAATTTGATTCCATGCCTGCTGGATATCGCTGAAACTGGTGCCTGCTTTACAATATTGCTGCACCTGCTGATAAAAATTTTCATGATCAATGGCACCTGTTTCCAAATCTTCAAAAAGGCTGTTGGCTGCATTTTGGGAATAAAGCGTTTCAAAATTATCAACGCCAAGCTGCTCAAAGGCGGCGGCTGTTTTTTTAAAATCAATATCAAGCAATACGCCGCCTAAGTCGAAAATTATATTTTTTATCAAGTTT
>JAYWIB010000122.1:0-4535 GCA_043789265.1 Chitinophagaceae bacterium | reverse complement strand
AGCAATGCACGCAGGGCTTCCCGATCTGTGCGGTAGCCCACCGTCATTATAATTACATATATATTGCTGCCACCTGCAATCAGATGGTTCAATGTACTGTAACTGGCAACGATATTTTTTTTGTGTACGTAATTGTTTTCAACCATTGTATGTAAGTCTGTCCGCTCTTCGTAAAGCTGTATGTAAAAATCCATGCTGCTCATAAGCTGAGAAAGTGCCAGCGCACAATGCCCGCCGCCAATAATGTGCAGGTAATGCGTATAGCCAATTTTTTCCCTATACAAAAAATTACTTGCCTCTTTCAATTCAAAGTAAAAATTACTATCTGCTGTTTCCCCTTTCCATAACAACCCTTCTGCTGAAAGCTGGAGTGTGGCATTTTTATTCAATTGAAGTGTTTCAATGATTTTTTGCAGCGGCTGCATATCTTTTTCCTGCAGCGTGTACATAAAAATTGTTTGCTGCCCGGAGCATATCATACCGCTCTGCTGTGTTGCTGCAGTCTTATCGTGGTATTGATGGTAAATACTATGTTCGTTTGAAGATTGCTGCAGCCTTGTTTTAGCCAGTTCCACCATCTTATGTTCCATAATACCGCCACCAACAGAGCCATACATTTCGCCATCGCTATTTACTGCCATAAAAAATCCCTGCCTGCCCGGGCTGCTCCCTTTACTCTGCAGCACATACAGCAGCATTACCGGCGTATGTAGCTGCACGTTAGTATACATAAACTGCCAGGTGAATAATTTTTTTTGCATGCTGCCTGCTGATTTTTTGTGGTGCTTTTTATTGAGCAGCAGTTTGATGCTGCTGTAGTTTTTCTGCCAGCATGGCTGTCTGCCGGGGATATAAATTCATAAGCACTTTTTCAGGAGTCATGGGTGCATCAAAGGCAGGCCGGGCTGCTGGATTAAATTGCCGGATGGCATTGCGCAATGCAAAGAATGCACCTATTCCATACATCAGCGGCGGCTCTCCCACTGCTTTTGATTTGTGTATGGCCAGGTTGTCTTTTTCTGTTTGCAAAAAGTCAATGCATATTTCTTTGGGTACCGAATATATATCCGGAACTTTATAAGTAGAAAGTGCATTGGAACGCAGCTTTCCTTTTTCATCATACACTATTTCTTCCATCGTCATCCAGCCAATACCCTGTACCACACCGCCTTCTATCTGTCCCCTGTCTATCAGTGCATTCATACTGTTGCCAAAGTCATGCACTATTTTTACCGAATCCATTTCATACGTGCCACGCAGGCAGTCCACCGTGGCGGAAACAATGGCGGTACCATACACATGGTAAGCAAAGGGATGCCCCTTTTCTGTTTGCTTATTAAAATATATTTCCGGAGTTGCGTAATGTCCGTGAGCAGAAAGGCTTACTCTTTTGGCGTAAGCCAGCAGTACCAGGTGATGCCATTCAATGTTTGTTTTTTCGCCGGAGGCATATACAGATCCTTCTTTCAGTTCAATGTGTGCGGCTTCTGTTTTTAATTCTGCGGCTGCCACTTCTTTTAAGCGTTGTACAATTTCATTGCAGGCAACAGCCGTGGCTTTTCCATTTAAATCTGCAGTGGCGCTGGCTGCAGACGGAGATGTATTGGCAATGCGAAATGTATTGGTGCTGTTTATTTTTATTTTTTCGGGGGCAATGGAAAAACATTGCGCCGCCACCTGCAGCATTTTGGTAGTAAGCCCCTGCCCCATTTCCACGCCACCTGTACTTACCGCTACACTTCCATCGGTATACACATGCACCAGCGAACGGGCCTGGTTCATCATTGTATTGGTAAACGAAATACCAAAACAAACCGGCATGGCGGCAATGCCTTTTTTGTATCTTTTATTTGCTGCATTAAAATCTGCCGCCTCTTTTTTTATTTTTTCAAGATTGTACAATGCTGCCGCCCGGCTCCAGCATTCATTTGCTTCACTCACTACTTTTTGTCCATACGGCAATTCATCGCCTGTGTTCAGTAAATTTTTTTGCTGTATAACGGTGGCGTCTACCCCAAGTTCATCTGCTGCATGTACAATGGCGCTTTCAATAATAAACATACCCTGCGGCCCGCCAAAACCACGGAATGCAGTGTTGGGAGGCAAATTGGTTCTGCAACTGTACGCCGTAGCTGTTACATTCGGAATAAAATAACTGTTGGTGCAATGGAACAAAGTACGCTCCATTACCGCAGGCGATAAATCTGCAGCAGCGCCTGCATTTTGATAGGTGGTCATTTCATAAGCAATTATTTTTAAGTCTTTGCTCAGCCCTATTTTATAATCCGAAGAATAGGGATGGCGCTTGCCTGTCATCCGCATATCTTCCATCCGGTGCAGTGCATATTTTACGGGGCGTTTGGTAATATGTGTAGCCAGCGCACACAATGCCGCCCATGTATTGGCCTGGTCTTCTTTGCCCCCAAAGCCGCCACCAAGGCGGTTTACCTCCACCTCTACCTGGTGCATAGGCAGGCCTGTTACTTTACTTACCGCCCGCTGTACAGCAGTAGGTCCCTGTGTGGAAGAGTACACTTTTATCAGTCCGTTTTCCAACGGTATGGTGTACGCACCCTGTGTTTCAATATACAGGTGTTCCTGACCGTTAGTATCTGATCGGCCTTCAAAAATATGGGTGCAGTCAGCCCAGGCTGATTTGCTGTCTCCTGTTTTAAATGTTCTGGGAGGCACTATCCATTCTCCTTTTGCAGCGGCTTCCCGTGGGTCAGTAATTACAGGCAGCGGTTCAATAACTGCTTTTATTTTTTTTACAGCCGCTGCTGCCTGCGCCTGTGTGTGCGCCAGCACCAGGGCTATGGGCATACCGCAAAAATGCACGTGATTATCTGCAAGCAACGGTTCATCAGGAATGATGCCACCGATTTGGTTTTGCCCGGTGATGTGCTGATGTGTAATAACTGCATACACACCATCGCTTTTTTCTGCGGCTGTGCTGTCAATGCTTATTAATTTGCCATGTGCCTCCGGCGAATCGAAGGATGCCGCATACAACGTGCCTGCAAGCACAGGCATATCATCCAGGTAAACGGATTCTCCCCTTGTGTGTGTGTATGAATCTATGTTCTGCATGATTATTTTACAAGGCTTTTTTTTATTTTGAGAATGGTACTAAGTGTTCATAAAATTGTTTTTGCGCTCAATATTTTTTCGCAATCCAGTTCAGGAAACAATTCCATAAAATGTGCTTTGATTAACTGCCCAAGCAAAAAGCGTTTATACATGGCCGTTCCCCTTGGATCGCTGATGGGTGAAATTTCCTGCTGCACCATATCAATCAATGCTTCAATTAATTCAGGTGAAATATTTTTTCCTGCCAGCAGTGCTGAGCCTTTTGCTAAGTAAGCAGGCACCGGCCCCACGCCCCCTGCAGAAATGGCCGCACTTACAATGTTGTTTTCATCCATCTTCAGGCTGATGGCGCTGTTAACACTTGCTATATCGAGGTGAGTTCGTTTACAAACTTTTTCAAAATTAAATTTTGTTCCGGGTGATGGCAGTTCAAAATAAATTTGTGCCACATATTCCCCCGGATGTATATCCACCTGCTTATAGCTTTTGTAAAATTTTCTTAAGGGAATTTCTCTTTTTGTTTCGCCATCCGTTAGCACCAGTTGTGCATCCAGCGCCAAAAGGAAAATAGTAAAATCGCCAATGGGAGAAGCATTCGCAAGGTTGCCTGCGATGGTGGCCATATTGCGGATGGGTGTGGAAGATACCAGTTTAATAAACTTGGCCAGTTGCGGAAAATGATCCTGAAATACCGGTGATTCCTGTATATCCGTTGCCGTTACTGAAGCACCCATCACACATTTGCTGCCCTGCTGTACGATACCCTTCAGGTGTGTTTTATCAAATAAAAAATCAAGTGACAGGTGATGCAGACCCTCGTGCTGCTGTACATACAAATCGGTACCACCCCCCATACAGGCTGGCGCTGATTCTTTTTCTTTTTGTAAACCATTTGATGGCAGTGATAAAGCGCTGAGTTTTTTTTGAATGCCGTTGAAATATGCTGGCAACATATTATTTTCCACTGCAAAAGAAATGGGATCATTTTCTTTTCTCTGTTTTAGTTTATCAGCAATTTTATAAGCCGCTCTTTCTATAGACTTATAACCGGTGCAGCGGCAGATATTTCCATTTACAGCATCAATGGCTGCTTCTCTTGTGGCAGCATTTTTGGCGGCACAAAATCCCGCCAGCGATACCATAAAGCCCGGCGTGCAAAAGCCACATTGCGTGGCACCTTCTTCTGCAAATGTTTGCTGCAGAAAATTTAATCCTTCAGTATTGATGCCTTCAATACTTACAATGTGTTTGCCCTGTGCATTGGCAATGGGCATCAGGCAGGAGGTGGCCGACCGGTACCGAAGTTTACCTTCATGTATTTCACCGGTTAATATGGTGCATGCACCGCAGTCGCCTTCCCGGCAGCCAATTTTAGTGCCGGTTAAATTTTTGTGATACCGCACAAAATCAAGCAGCAGCGTGGCTGGCGGCAAACTGGTATTTAT
>JAYWIB010000121.1:0-4542 GCA_043789265.1 Chitinophagaceae bacterium | reverse complement strand
TGTGGGGCTGATAACAGGTTTGACAATGGTGTGTGCGTTGCTGTTTTCATTTTATGTATTGAAAAATCCGGTAGAAAGTAATTTTCAATTTGCAGTATATATTTTATTTTCATTGGGCATAGTGTTCAGTCTTTTTATTTTTTCTAAAAAAAAAGAAGGCATGCATGCGGGGTTTAAAGATTACTTTTCCACTGGTTTTAAAACATTTGTGGTGGTGGTGTTTATCATGGCGGTTTTTACATTTATTTTTTTTAGTTTCAATACTTCCTTCAGGGATAATAAAATTGCTGAGAATACAAAACTTATTATTGCACAGGGCAATCATTTACCGAACGAAATTGCGGGGAATGAAAAAAAATTGAGGCAGATGTTTTTACCCATCATGGTTTCATCTGCAGTGTTCAGGTATTTAATAATTGGCGCTATAGTAACCGCAGTGGCAGGAGGTTTTTTTAGCCAGCAGAAAAAACCTGGATAATAAAGCAGGCAGCATCCGTGAGGCAGATGCCATCAGAGTTCGCAAATTAAGTGAGCCTGTTATGAGAAATAAAAAGCCGGTAACATAATTTTTTTTATAAACTTTTCTTTTTGAAAAATTGGGTATGGATATATCAGTAGTAGTGCCGCTTTTTAATGAAGAAGAATCCCTGCCCGAGCTGGCAGCATGGATAGAACGTGTGATGCTGGCAAATAATTTTACCTACGAAGTAATATTGGTGGATGATGGCAGCGGCGACAATTCATGGAATGTGATTGAATCATTGCGGCAACAAAACAAAAATATTTGCGGCATAAAATTTCAGCGCAATTATGGAAAAAGCGCTGCACTCAATGAAGGATTCAAAGCAGCCAAAGGCAATGTGGTAATAACGATGGATGCAGATATGCAGGACAGCCCCGATGAAATTCCTCAACTGCGGAAAATGATTGTGGATGGGGGCTTTGATATGGTGAGCGGATGGAAAAAAAAGCGGTATGACAATGCACTTACAAAAAATTTACCTTCTAAATTATTCAATGCCGCGGCAAGCCGGGTAAGCGGCATACACCTGCATGATTTTAACTGCGGACTGAAAGCTTACACTAACAAAGTGGTGAAAGGAATTGAAGTATATGGCGAAATGCACCGCTACATTCCCCTGCTTGCAAAATGGGCTGGGTTTAATAAAGTGGGTGAAAGAGTAGTGGAGCACCGGCCAAGAAAATATGGCAGCACCAAATTTGGATGGAACAGGTTTATCAATGGTTTTCTCGATTTATTTTCCATCATGTTTATGGGTAAGTTTGGTAAACGCCCCATGCATTTTTTTGGTTTGTGGGGCAGCATGGTTTTTTTTGTGGGTACATGCATATGGATATACCTTTTTGCCGAAAAGATATTTTTCTCCCGCTTTATGATGACCGACAGGCCGCTTTTTTATGTAGGGCTTATTTCAATTGTAATTGGTACACAACTTTTTTTAGCGGGCTTTTTAGGAGAAATGATTGCAAGAAATTCAGGCGACAGAAATTTTTATTTGATTGAAAAAAAGATTGGGCTTTAGCGATAGCAACACGGATTTGGCAGATTGATACGGGTTTGACTGATTTTTATTGAACTATTAAAAATTATCTATGCTTCTTCACTCTGACATAACGGAGAAAATATTGGGTAGCTTTTACAAAGTGTATAATGGATTGGGATAGGGTTTTTTGGAAAAGGTTTATGAAAATTCCCTTATAATAGAATTTGTGTCTGATGGTCTGTTATGTGTGCAGCAGGCAGGTATCAAAGTTTATTATCAAGAAAATGAAGTAGGAAATTATTTTGCTGATGTTTTAGTAGAGGGTAAAGTAATTGTAGAAGTTAAAGCAGGAAAAGGCGAAATAATTAAAGAACATGAAATTCAGGTTTCAAATAATCTGAAAGCAACTAATTATGAGGTAGCACTAATTCTCCACTTTGGCGAAAGGCCAACTTTTAAAAGAGTAGTATTTTCAAACGACTATAAATAAATCCGCAAAATCAGTATTAATCAGTGTCTTCAGCGTTTCCATCAAAATCAATTGTCATAATCGGGCCTGCACATCCGCTCCGCGGCGGGCTGGCTTCTTATGATGAGCGGCTCGCTAAAGAATTTATGCTGCAGGGCAACACCGTTTGCATCTATACTTTTTCATTGCAATATCCAGGGTTTCTATTTCCAGGCACCACACAGTATTCATCGGAACCTGCGCCCAAAGATTTGCATATAAAAGTTTGCATCAATTCCATCAATCCATTTAACTGGATACGTACAGGATTGCAATTAAACAAACTGCGGCCCGATATAATTGTAGTGCGTTACTGGCTGCCCTTTATGGGGCCATGCCTCGGCACTATTCTGCGGCTGGTAAAACTAAACAGGCATACAAAAGTAGTGTGCATTGCAGATAACATTGTACCGCATGAAAGCAGGCTGGGCGACAGAGCTTTTACAAAATATTTTGTACGCCCGGTGGATGCTTTTATTACCATGAGTGAAAAGGTATTGAGCGACCTTAAAAAAATTGTACCCGGCAAGCCGGCAAAATTTATAGCACATCCACTGTATGATAATTTTGGAGAAAGAATCAGTAAAGAAGAAGCAAGAAATTATTTAAGTATTGATAAAGATGAAAAGATTTTATTGTTCTTTGGTTTTATAAGAAAATACAAGGGGCTCGATATTTTATTGGATGCAATGAAAATTTTGAAAACACCGGATAACGTACATGTAAACAACCGGGTCAAACTTTTGATTGCAGGCGAATTTTATGAAGACAGGAAACAATACGAAGAGCAAATTGACAGACTGAATATAAAAGACAGCCTGATTCTAAAAACAGATTTTATCCCTGACAGCGAAGTAAAATATTATTTGTGTGCGGCAGATGTGGTGGTGCAGCCTTACAGAAGTGCCACCCAGAGCGGCGTTACGCCCCTTGCCTATCATTTTGAAGTGCCGATGATTGTTACCAATGTAGGTGGCCTGCCCTCATTGGTACCGGATGGAAAAGTCGGCTTAATTGCAGCACCCAATGCAGCAGCCATTGCAGAAAAAATTGAAGCCTATTTTCAGAAAGGGAAAAATCATTTCATACCTTTTTTGAAACAGGAAAAAGTGAAATACACCTGGGCTAAAATGGTGGAGGCAATAGAATGCATTGTGTAAGTTTTTTTAAATTAAATTTGAAAAAAATTGATTATGAAAACAACTGTAATACTAAATATAGAAGCTGGCGTTGTTGAAAAAATAAAACAGTTTGCTGAAAATAAAAAAGAGGATTTATCCACTTTGGTGGAAGACTATTTTAATTTTATCATTGATTTTCAAAAGAAAAAACAACAGGATAATGAAAAAGAAAGCTTCAGCGACAGATTCCATAAAATGATAAATTTAAAAGAACCATTTACACTTACTGACGAAGAGATGGATAAAATGCGGTATGACTACTTAATAAAAAAACATGGCCCCACAAATCTTTCTTGATACAAATATATTGTTGGATTTTCTTCTCAAAAGGCAAGGTGAACTGGAGGAAGTAAAATCAATCTTTAATGCAGCATCAGATAAAAAACTTGCACTTTATGTATCTGAAAGTGCTTTAACAACCAGTATTTATTTTTTACAAAAACAAAATATAGATGCACTTGGTATTATAAGGCAATTATTGCCGGTGCTGTCTGTATTACCTTTTAAAAAAGAAATATTTTTTGCTGCTGTAGAAACTTTTAAAGATACAGAAGATGGGCTTTTGTATTTTCTTGCCCATGATGCAAAACTGAACTATTTCATTACACGAAATACAAATGACTTTAAAAATCATTTAAAAGATTTGCCTGTATTATCCCCTTCACAATTCATCCAATCTTATTACCCCGATGATTTACCGCAGTAAAGCTCCACTAAGAATTGGCCTTGCCGGTGGCGGCACCGATGTAAGCCCCTACAGCGATGAATACGGCGGCGCTATTTTAAATGCCACCATTTCTTTATCGGCCTATGCCAGCATTGAACCGCTTGATTCTTCCGCCATCATCATTGAAGCACTCGACAGAAAAGAAGTGCAACACTTTGAGTTGGCAGACAGCCTGCCCATTAATGGCGAGCTTGATTTATTGAAAGGTGTGTACAACCGCATTCAGGAGGAATATGGATTGATAAAAACAGGTTTCCGTTTGTCCACTTTTGTAGATGCACCTGCAGGCTCCGGGCTGGGTACTTCTTCTACGCTGGTGGTGGCCATACTGGGCGCATTTGTAGAAATGCTTAAACTCCCCCTTGGTGATTATGACATTGCCCACCTGGCTTACGTAATTGAAAGAGAAGACCTGGCACTTGCCGGTGGCAAACAGGATCAGTATGCCGCCACTTTTGGTGGTGTAAATTTTATGGAGTTTTATGCCAATGATAAAGTGATAGTAAACCCATTGCGAATACGCCCTGAGTATATGCATGAACTGGGTAACAACCTGGTTTTATATTTTACTGCCACTTCACGGGAGAGTGCTTCTATTATAAAAGAGCAGGTAAAAAATGT
>JAYWIB010000120.1:0-4550 GCA_043789265.1 Chitinophagaceae bacterium | reverse complement strand
GTGGCAGAAGCATTGGGATGAATAAAATCATACAAAAAAGAAACTTTTTTGTCATCATCAGCAATAATAGGAAAATCAACTTCGCAATGCTGCGTTTCATTGATATCGCCAATCCAGCTCAGGTGCTTATCTACAGGGTCTACACTTAGTGCCAGTACTTTTACATTTCGTTTGGCAAATTCTTCTTTAAGCGCCGCTGTTCTTCCCAATTCAGTGGTGCAAACAGGTGTAAAATCTGCCGGGTGAGAAAATAATATACCCCATGAATCGCCGAGATAATCATAAAAATTAATTTCTCCTAAGGAAGTTTGTGCGGTAAAGTTGGGAGCAGTGTCCCCTAAACGTAAGCTCATGATTTATAGTTTTAGAAAACAAATATACAATAGTCTATCAGTTGAGTAGACTTATTTTTTATTTAATTTTTTATTTTTTTATTTAACTTACCAGCATGTTATCTAAAAAAACAAAATATGCGCTGAAGGCATTGGGTTATCTCGCCAGCAAATACGGAGGCGGTCCAGTATTGATATCAGAAATTTCGCAGAAGAAAAAAATCCCCATTAAATTTTTAGAAACCATACTGCTGGAATTGAAGCAGGCTAATATACTTGACAGTAAAAAAGGAAAAGGCGGTGGTTATTTTCTGGCGCTGCCTCCAAAAAAAATTACGCTTGCCTCGGCCATACGGCTGGTAGGCGGGCCCATTGCGCTGCTGCCTTGTGTAAGTTTAAATTTTTATGAAAAATGCGAAGACTGCGATGAAGCTTCGTGTGGATTGAGAAAAGCAATGGAGCAAACAAGAGATGCTACATTAAAAATACTGGAGAAAAGAACTGTGGCTGAATTGATTGACGGTTCTGATATTTGACGATGCTACAGTACTTACACTAAGCTATAATGAAAGAGGCTGCCTCAAAAAGGGCAGCCTCTTTCATATAAACAAAATAAATTTTAATTTTTCTTTGATGGCTCTGCACTGCTGTTATTCAGTGCAAGGTTGGCCTGATTGATCATATTGGTCAGCACCTTTACCGACTCATCAATATAAATATCGTTCTTCATCCTGTTAAGAAACTGTTTGTTCTTTTCCGTTTTCTCTTTGTCATTTAAAATTTTTGCGGCATCAGGAGCAGCATTGGTTACTTTCAATTCTGCAGGCAGTTTAAACAGGCTGTCTAATTGTTTGTAAGCCGTTTTTAAAGCCTTTTGTTCCTCCCTGTATTTTGCAATATTCAATGGATAGCTTTTATCATTTTGCTTATCAATCCATTCAATTTGTTTTCTTAAAGAAGAAAATATGCTGCTGGATTTTACCTGGTCGTTGGCTGCCGTTACCACTGCATCCGGATTGTATACGGACTCCCATGGTTTAAAATCAGCCTTACTAATTTCATCCCAATTCAATGCAGATGGATTATCTTTTTCCCTTGATTTAAACAATTCAAACCTGTCGGGAATAACTACATCCGGCGTTACACCTCTTAATTGTGTAGCGCCTCCATTGATGCGGTAAAATTTTTGAAGGGTAAGTTTAACTGTACCGAGGTCTTCCTGTTTTTTGCCGGGAAGCTGCAGTTCGTATTCCATATTTAAGGGAATGGTACGCTGCACTGTTCCCTTGCCGTAAGTAGAAGTGCTGCCCAAAATAATTCCTCTTTTATAGTCCTGTATGGCAGCAGCAAATATTTCAGATGCAGATGCGCTATTTTCGTCTACGAGTACCGTTAGTGGCCCTGTATACAGTACAGACTTATCCCTGTCTTTTAATTGCTGCGGCTGTGCCTGTTCTCTGCCCTTTACCTGGCATACGGGTCCATCTTCAATAAATAAGCCCACCATCTTTACCACTTCGGGCAGCGAGCCCCCGCCATTGCCCCGCAGGTCCATCACAATGCCTTCAACATTTTCTGCTTTTAATTTTTCTATTTCTTTAGCCACATCGTCCGAGCATCTTGCACCATTGGGATTTTCAAAATCAATATAAAACTCGGGCAAATAAATATACCCGATCTTATGTTCGCCATTGATGATGGCACTTTTTGCAAACGTATCATCCAGTTTTATTTCATCCCTTTTTAATGCAATCACTTTTATACTGCCATCCACTTTGCGTAAGGTAAGTTTTACTTCGGTACCCGCCTGTGCACCACGTATCAGCTTTACAGCATCCGTTACTGCATAGCCTGTTACATCTACAGGCTCGCCGGTACTTTGTCCTATTTTTATTATTTCATCATTCACACTCAGCTCTCCCGATTTCCAGGCAGGCCCGCCGGTAATAAGGCTAGCCACTTTTATTTTACTTTCTTCTTCTTTTAACTGGGCGCCAATGCCATAAAATTTTCCACTCATCATCTCATTAAAGCCCCTGCTTTCGATGGGAGCAAAATAACTGCTGTGCGGATCCATTTCGTTGGTTACGGCATTTACAAAAGAACTAAACAATTCATCTGTACTGTTGTGATTTTTTAAGGTGGTAAAATAACGTTCAATTTGTTTTCTTACCTGGTCTCTTGCTTCACGTTCCAGTGTGCTGTCGGCTTTATAAACAAATTTGGCAGCTATTCCGGTGATGCTGTCTGCCACAGGTTTTTTGTCTTTATTTTTTTCCCTTTCTTCCACCATATCACTGTAGCGTGTAAGCACAAGATATTTTAAGCGCTTGCGCCACACTTCCTTCCGGGCGGTTTCATTGGCGGAATAAGGCAGTTTTTCTCCATCGAGTGTTACAGTTTCATCATTGCTGAAATTAAAAGGATTGCTCAAGATGTTTTGATAAAGGGCAGAGGCCTCATTGAGGCGGCGGGTGTAAGCGCTACTTACAAAATAAAAAGATTCCAGTCCGGCTCCGTGTATTTCATCATCAATTTTAGCATCAAACTTTTTAAAGCTGTCAACATCTGCCTGCAGAAAAATTGTTTTGTCTTCATCCAGGTCTTTTACAAAACGATCAAATACCGCTTTAGAAAATGCGTCATCTATTTTTTTAGGACTGTAATGGCCCTGCTCCAGCATCAACCCTACGTTCCTCAAGATTTTTTCGTAGCGGGACTTGGGTACGTCACTTTCTTTTTTTCCGTTAGCCGCAAATGCGAGGAAAAAACTGGCGATGGTGAGTACCAGTAATACCGGGAAAAATTTTTTATTCATAATTATTTGCTTGATTGATAGCATAAAGTAAAATTAACGGAAAAACACCTGCATTTATTTCAATAACAGCCGCTGCCCGTCTAATGTTTTCTTAAAATTACAATTGTGTTATTTTTATTCAGGCATTTATTTAAAACGTCGGGCATAAAAAAAGTCTTTCATTTATGATGAAAGACTTTTTTTGGGTAATCGAGGGGGCTCGAACCCCCGACCCTCAGAATCACAATCTGATGCTCTAACCAACTGAGCTACGACTACCATTTTTTGTTGGGGGACAAAAGTAACAAAAAACACCGCACCTCCAAAAAATGATAACACAAATTTTAAGTACTGCATTTTTTAATCAGCAATTGCTTTACATATTTATTCAGTTTCTTTGCAGCATATTAATAAAAAAAAATGCTCTGGACTGGCTATATCATTACCGTCATCTTATCCGCATTTACCGGCTGGGTTACCACCTGGATAGCCGTTAAGATGCTTTTTCATCCCCGTAATCCAATTAAAATTTTTGGCCTTAACATACAAGGTATCTTTCCAAAAAACCAGCGCATCATAGCGCAAAAACTGGGGCAGGTGGTTGGCAAGGAATTGCTTTCGTTCAGCGAAATAGAACAGAAAGTAACCAACCCGGAAAACCTGCAGAAGCTGCGGCCGGAAATAGAAGCACACATTGATAATTTTCTGCAGCATAAATTAAAAGAAGTTTTTCCCATGCTTTCGATGCTGATGGGTGAAAAAACAGTGAATCAGTTGAAAGATGCTTTTTTACAGGAGCTTGAAAATTTGTTTCCAATGCTGATGAAAAGTTATATGACCAAACTTGAGCAGGATCTTGATTTGGAAAAAATTGTTATGGAAAAAGTCGCTGGCTTTTCATCAGAAAAATTAGAAGATATATTGCAACAGATTACAAAAAAAGAATTTCAGTTTCTGGAATTCGTTGGCGGTTTTTTCGGGTTGCTGATTGGTTTGGTGGAAGTGGCTGTGTCAATATTTACCCGGTAATTTTATAATTCGTTTCCTGTATCTGTATTCTGCCGCTCATCATAAATAACAATTGTTAAGTAAACCTGTTGGTGCAATTTTGGTGTAGCTTGTTTGATGTTTTAAAACAACCTCATCCTTATGCCAAACTTCAGATTTTTATTTTGTGTGAGTTTATTATTCTCTGCTTTATTTTCTTTTGCTCAATTTCCGGGAGGCGGCGGTGGCCGTGGAAATCAACAAATGAATGTGGGTCATTTATATGGTAAAATAATTGATGCCAATACAGGCAAGCCTGTGGAAGCGGCCTCTGTTCAGTTACTCCAGCACAAAACAGATACTGTTTTTAAAAAGAAAACAGCAGTAGCGTCAGCCGGAATGCTCACAGACAAAAAAGGAGAATTCAGCCTGGA
>JAYWIB010000119.1:0-17446 GCA_043789265.1 Chitinophagaceae bacterium | reverse complement strand
AAGAAGGTGTGGCACTTATCCATATGCTGGCACAGCATGCTTCCACTGCAAAATTTATTTCTAAAAAATTAGCCATTCGTTTTGTAAGTGATAATCCCTCGCAGGCGCTGATTGATAAAATGGCTCAGTCATTTTTAAAGACTGATGGCGATATCAGGCAGGTATTGATAACAATGGTTGCATCACCGGAGTTCTGGGCAAAAGAAGCTGTAAGAGAAAAAACAAAGTCTCCTTTTGAACTTGCCATCAGTGCAGTGCGATCGCTGGATGCACAAATAGAACAGCCATTTATGCTTTATCAGTGGATTGCACAAATGGGACAGCAATTATATTACTATCAGGCACCCACAGGCTTTCCAGACAAGGGACAATACTGGATCAATACCGGCTCGCTGCTCAACCGCATGAAATTTGGACTGGCCTTCGCTGCACAAAAAATTCCCGGTGTGCAGTTTAATCTTGCGGCACTTAACAACAATCATGAACCTGAAAGTGCGGTGCATGCACTGGAGCTGTACAGTAAAATTATTATGCCCGAAAGAAATGTGCAGGAAACCATTCAACGCCTGGAGCCAATGATACATGATCCATCTATTCAAAAAAAAATTGATGATGCTGCCCGTAAATCTCCTGCATCGGAAACACCGATAAATGCATCAGATGAAATGATGGAACAAAACAGCAATGATGAAGTAATGGAACAATACTGCAGTAAAAATATGACAGAAGAAAAATTAGCAAGACAGATGCTCCGTAAGAATAACAGCAAGGAAGTAATGATACCAACAGCCGAAGGCTACAACAGCATGCTGGCCCAGGTGGTGGGCATTATATTGGGGAGCCCGGAGTTTCAGCGGAGGTAGCAGAAGCCCCCTCCTGGCCTCCCCTGAGGGGAGGACCCCAATATACCCTGATGTATAAAAGCCCGTGCTGAGTAGTGAGCTGTTGATTGAATGTTCATTAAAGATAAAATGCAAAATATGGCAGATAAAATGTTTGGAGAAGATATGAAGAACCGCTCCCTCTTTTCAGTAGAGAGCCAGTGCCGAGTAACAATCGGGAGAGAAAGGAGGGAGAGGCTTACCTCTTCCCGAAAAGCGTTTCTCAAACAAGCGGGCCTTGCTTTGTTCAGTATAGGCATGGGCGGAGTGCCATCCTTTATTGCAAAAGCAGCAGGCAGTGACAAATTTTTTCTTCCTTACAAAAAGAAAAAAACACTGGTGTTTATTTTTCAGCGTGGCGCTATGGATGGATTGATGGCCGTGGCGCCATTTACCGATACTTATTTAAAAGCTGCCCGGCCCTCACTGTTTATGGATGCAGCAGGCACTGCAGCCAAACCGTTGATTGACTTGGACGGGCGCTTTGGGTTGCATCCTTCAATGGCAGCGTTTGAAAATTTGTTTAAAGAAAAAAGACTGGCCATTGTGCATGGCATGGGTTCGCCCAATACCACACGCAGCCATTTTGATGCACAGGATTATATGGAAAGCGGCACACCATTTAACAAAGGCACCGCAAGCGGCTGGCTCAACAGGGCGGTGGGTTTGCTCGGTCATGATGCCACTCCTTTTCGTGCCGTGAGTATGACGAATGCAATGCCCCGATCTTTTTACGGCGATAATGAAACCATTGCTATCAATAACCTGCGGGACTTTTCATTGCCCGGCAAAAATAATATCGCCGCTTCTATGGAGGCCAGAAGCTTTGAAGATTTGTACGATCAAACCACCTCATCGCTGCTCAATAAAACTGGCAAAGAAAGTTTTGATGCCATGAAGATGCTGAACCAAACTGATTTAAAAAATTACCGCCCTGCTAACGGCGCCGTGTACCCCAACTCCGCATTGGGCAATGCACTCCGGCAAATTGCGCAATTGATAAAAGCAAGTGTGGGCCTGGAGGTTGCCTTTGCAGAAAGCGGCGGATGGGATACACATTTTAACCAGGGAAAAGAGAACGGCGTGTTTGCCCGTAATGCTGGCGACCTCAGCAACAGCATCGCCGCATTGTGGACAGACCTTAGCGCCATGCAGGATGACGTAACCATTATGACGGCGACAGAATTTGGCCGCACTGTAAAGCAAAACGGCAGCAACGGCACCGATCATGGCCGTGCAAGCTGCAGCTTTATTTTGGGCAATAATGTACATGGAGGAAAAGTACACGGCACCATACAGCCCCTTGCTGTGGAAAATTTAGCCGATGGAAGAGACCTCGCTGTAACTACTGATTTTAGAAATATTTTTTGTGAAGTGGCAGACAAACATTTGAATTTAAAAAACGATGAGGCGCTCTTTCCCGAATGGAAAGCGCAGCATACGGGTGTAATGATCTGATGTTTTGCTTTACCTGCGGAGATTTTAAAAATGGGGCGCTTAAGCTTTTTAACACAGTCCGGCATTTGTTCCGGCTTTCGCTGCAAGTACGGCACATGCCCGCTCACATAGCTTCACGGGGCTTTACGCTCAATCCGGCAGCCATTCAGCAGTAATACACTTATCTCTGCCTGCCACATATTAATTGCTGTTGAATTTATATTAATCTGGCAGCAATGCATCTTAACTTTATTTTTCATTGCTCAATGTTTTTCATTTCATTTAGCATTATTCAGGGCGTATAAAAATTGAACAGATTTTTTTGCTTTCGCAATAAAAAATTTCATCCTTTAAGAAGTGGTTGTTTGGCACGCTATTTACAATGTTTATGTTTTAAAGCATTTCAAACAATGCGGATAAAATGTATACCGTTTTTAAAATAGCATAAGGAAATTGTACAGCGGGTGAAATTGTTTGATAAAACCTTTTTTTTTAATCAAACATGCAATAACCATTGAGTAAAATTGGGAAACTAAATGCACATACATAAAGCTTTTGTTTATGGAAAATTCACCTCACACTGAATACTATTTTTAAACAATCATTTTTAACTAAAAAAATAAACAATGGAAAATTTAGAACACAAGGAAGGCACAGTTACCAAGGCAATAGAAAATCAAACAGCAAAATTGCCGTCAGACACATTTTTATTTGCGGCTCTCGGCGCAATAGGCGTTTCATTAACGCTTAAAATTATGGGCCGCAGACATGATGCATTATTTGTTGGACAATGGGCTGCTCCATTTTTGCTGTTTGGCGTGTACAATAAGCTGGTAAAGCAATTAGGCAACGACAAACAAACCGGGTAATATATGCCGGCAAAAAAAGCTGCTTCCAAAAAAGATAGCGATCCGTGCTGGAAGGGGTACAAAAAATTAGGTATGAAAACAAAGAATGGCAAAAAAGTTCCTGACTGTGTACCCGAAAAAAAGCATTCAAAAAGCTGATGCAATCATACTACATAACATACTTTCTGAATGAGTAAGTTCGGCAAGTATGTTTTTTTATGACGACTTATTATGATAACTACCGGCCTCTTTAAAGCTAATGCAAGTTCACGATTTTACATTTTTATAAAAGCAAATCTATTGACGGTAAAACTATTTAAAACTGTATAACTGACAGTTTTCGTCCGGCAAATTACTTTTAATTTACAGATTGAAAATTTGCTGAAGGAAATTTTTAGCTGCACTGTTTGCAAAAGATATTTATCAAATAATCCCCGGCCAATACTACAGGCTGGCCCTTATCCAAAAATTCTTATCATTGGCCATGCACCCGGGCAAAAAGTACAGCACAGTGGTTCACTTGGGGATGATAAAAAACCGAGATAAACTGCGAGGATGGCCGGGTGTAAGCAAAGAATAATTTTATAACAAAGATATTTTTGTGGTGGTGCCGATGGGTTTTTGTATCCGGGAAAGGCACTTCCGGCGACTTGCCGCCACGGCCTGAATGTAATCCATTGTTGCATTATCAATTGCTGCAGCAAATGAAACAGGGGAAATAACTATTTTAATTGTTCAGTATGCACAGGCCGGTTATCCTGACAAAAAACTAAGACCCACATCACTTATAGAAAACGTAAAAGCATTTAGAGAATATCTTCCTCAATATTTACTGATAGTACATCCATTTTCCCGAAACAGCATTTGGCAAAAGATGAACCTTTGGTTTCAAGCAACTGTTGTTGCTTACTTACAACATACTGTTGAAAAAATATTTGTACCCATATCCTGAGAGAAATTCCTAATAAGTTGAAAGAGAATACTGCAGTACATTTATTTTTAAATGATTCGTTCGAACAAAGAGCAAATTGAATGGAACATTAACATCGGCATTGTCAACCTGCCTTTTCTGTTTTCATAATTCTCTTTCTAATCCGGCTCAGCGATTCCGCCTTTATACCAATATAACTGGCAATCTGGTATTGAGGAACAAGCTCAAAAAGTTCCGGACGGTTTTTTAAAAGATTTTCATACCGTTCTTCCGGCGTAGAAGTAATATAATCATGTACAGATAGCCGGTAGCTGGAATAGTTGTTTTGTGTTTCAACCCTGCAAAGCGTTTCAAGATGGGGAAACCTTCTGTACATTTCTTTTTCAACCTCCGGTGGATAAACAGAAATGATGCAGCCGGTAACACACTCCCAGTTGAGGGTAGACGGCGTAAAATTTTTCATACTGCTTTCATCACTCAATGTATCTCCTGCTATATAAAATTCAGTGGTTTTTTCTTCGTTGTCTTTTGTGCAAAATTCCCGTACACATCCTTTGTAAATTGTGTAATAAGCTTTTGGTATTTGCCCTTCTTTCAAAAGAAACGTGCCTTTTTTTATCCTCTTTATCTCTATGTATTTCTGGAAAAATTCTTTTTCCTCACTGGTGCATGATGGGGAATTACCAAGGGAATTGATAATTTCCAATATTTCGGTATCAGCATTACATTTGTTTTTTTCGTTTATCCTTACACCGGCTGAACTCATATTGTAAAACATTTATGAGCTCAAAATTACAGGGAATTTAAAAGCCGCACCTGCCATTGGTGTAAAAAGCAGCGCAGGCCATCAAAAGAAAAATTGCCGGCGCCGGTTACTCAAAAGATATTATTACGTTTCCTTTTTTTTGCCCGCTCATTACATAGTCATAAGCTTGTCCAATCTGTACAAGCCGGTAGTGTTTATCAATCAGGGGTCTAAATTTTCCTTTTTCTGTAAGTTCATTGATATATTTCATACTCCGGTGTATAGAGAACGGCAATGGGAATTTTACTTTTTTTCCAGGCATCAGGGGCGCTATAATTGACAGTAAAGGGTTCTGCCAGTAAGGGCCCAGTTCAGAAGATACATAAATGCCATTTGGCTTAAGCAGCCGGCGGCATTTTCCAAATGTGCTTTTCCCCACTGCATCAAATACAAAATTAAACTGCTCATTCAGCCGGGTAAAGTCTTCTTTGCTGTAATCAACCACGCTGTCTGCACCCATTGCTTTTAAAGCTGAAATGTAGTTTGTTTCGCAGGTTGCCGTTACCGTTATTCCCCTGTATTTTAAAAATTGCACTGCGGCATTGCCAATGGCCCCGGTTCCGCCGTTTATCAGCACTTTATCACCTGCTTCCAATTTTACTTTATCTAAAAAATAGAAGGCATAGTGTGCGCCTTCCAAACTTGCTGCTGCCTGCTGATGGCTGATGCTCTCCGGTTTTTTTAATATTGCTTTTTTGGTTGCTACGCATACATACTCAGCATGGGAGCACAATCCCTGATCAAAAAAACCATACACTTTATCACCCACATCAAACGTGCTTACTGCCTTGCCCTTTGCCATCACCACGCCTGAAAAATCAGTGCCGGTAACAGAGTGCCGGGGAGAAAACAAACCTGTGAAACACCTGATAAGCCAGGGCTTACCTGTAAGCACGCCACAATCGGTTCGGTTTACTGTAGTGGCCATCACTTTTACCTGTACTTCATCTTCAGCCGGTGCAGGTACAGGCAATGTGCGTATCTGCAAAGCATTTGGTGTGCAGTATTCAGTTCTTACTGCAGCGGTCATCATTTCGATATGCATGTGTTTAAAGATTTTTATAAAAGTAAACTATTGCTGTGTTTAGCGTAAACTAATTAAAGCCAGACGCAGGCCTGATGCTCTCAGCGCACATGAGCTTATGCAGCATTTTATGAGCAGCCATATCACCTTAAATAATAATGCTGGCTGCCGGCATTACCAAAATACCGCTTTTTATCCGCCACCCTACACTCCCTGAAAGCCCAATAAAAACCAGCGGTTTACAAAGGGGCTTGTTTCATTTTCTACTGCTGCACTTTCCTTTTTTTCCTGGTATGTACTGCAGCAAATTACAATTGGATAAATTATCGCCAGTACAAAACATGCGGGTGATTTTCTCTTTGTTATAGGCATAGTTTTTTTTAAATGATGGATACTGCCATCTTTTGTGTTTTCGCTTTCTGCGGCTTTACAAAAAGATGCACAGCGCAGAGAACTTTTTAAACAGTACCTGTGCACTGCCCTGTTATTTCTTTCTTTTAAAAATGCCTGAAGAAAGTAAAGTAATAAAAGTAATAGCTGTTGAAAAAATTATCCACCCAATCATCGTACAGAAGTGTGTAAGGTGGTAATTTAAAATTCAATTCTGTAATTGATAAACGGCAATGTGCCGAGCTGATATACTTTCTGCACACGCTGTGTTCGCTTGTCCCAACCTTCTGAAAACACATTTTTTCTTCCGGTTACGTTTTGTATGTCAATGCTGATGCTGTGGGTTGAATATTTCTTGTTTATTTTATAACTGAATCCAAGATCCATTCTGAAATAGGCGCCCGTTTTTCCGGTAAAATATTTTCCCTGCTGATATTTTACTTTGCCGGCCTCGTTGGAAGCGGCAAGGTCTATAGGGGACTGGCGCATACCACCGCTCGTTAAAACTTTGGCGTTGATGCCGAAAATATTTTTTTTGTTCCTGCCCTTGCGCCATTCTTTTCCTGTAACAATATTTGCCTGGTAGCTGCGGTTGAACAGGCTGTTGTATTGTATGCCTTCATATGTTTTGTAAGTAGACCTGAACAATGAACCGGCAAAAAGAACATAATAGTTTTTATTAAATGGTTTTTCCACGGTAAGGTCAATGCCATAGTTGGCGCCTGTGCCTTTGTTAACGAGTTTGCCCACATCAATCAGGTCGTACGCCATGGATGCATTCAGCATAGAAAACCAACTGTTTTGTTTTTCTTCTACAGGCACATTGTACAGGTGCTGGAAATATGCCTCCGCCTTTACCCGCCATCCCGTGCGGAAGCCTTTTTCATATCCCGCCACCACATGGGCTGCTTTGGTCATGCCCAGCCCAATGTTGGCGGTGCTGCGGCTGCCACCGGAGGCGCTGCCGTCAAATACATAGGTTGAAATATTTTCGGGTCTTGCATGCAGGCCTGCTGCAAGCGTTATTACCTGGCTGCGGGCTGCATGGTAGGTGAATGCTGCCCTCGGTTCAATGCTGTAAGAATTGTTCAGCGTCCACAAAGAGCTATGCATGCCCGTTAGTAAAGAAATTCTGTTACTAAAGCGGTGTTTCCATTGTACATAAGCCTGGTAGTACTGGGTATTTCCCTTGGTGCTAAAGAATGTTCTCCAGATTTTTTCTGCATCATCATAATTGTCTTCTTTAAACAGGTAAGTAATATGACTTGCTATCAGGCCTGCCCGCAGTGTGTTGGCGGCATTTATTTTATTGTTGTACAGCACAGAAATTCTGTATGCCCTGTCCTGCTGGTTAGCATTCCATATTCTTTCCCTGCTGTAATTGTTGCGTGGATTGAGTGTATCAACAAAGCCTTTGAAGCTGGTACCCGTGGCAGCAACAATCGTTTTGATATAACTGCTCTTTGAAAAAAAATATTGATGTGCCAAACCAATTACACCTGTACCACTATTTATTTTTTGGGCTATGTTTGGCTTGTCAAATTTCCACAGCGTGCTGTCTTTTTCACCTTTATCCACATTGCTGTTGGCACCCAGCAGGCCAAAAAACTGAAAGCTGCCTGCCTTTTTTGTAACAAAATTTAGTTTGTAAGAAAGATCCTGGTAGCCAGGAATGTTGTTGCCAAAGTCTACAAATAATTTAAACAGACCCAGTGTGGAATAACGGTAGTTTATGAGGTAAGATGATTCACCGCCTTTTTTAAAGGGCCCTTCCGATGCCGCTTCAATGCCGAGCAGGCCAAACATAAAGGAATGCTCTTTTTTGTCTTTGTTGCCGGTTCTTAAATTTAAATCAAATACCCCTGACGTAGCCTTGCCTATTTCTGGCGGGTAGGCACCGGTGTAAAAATCGGAGTTGGCAAGCGTGCTGCTGCTGAGCATGCTGATGCCTCCGCCCGAAGTACCCAGCAAACTAAAGTGGTTTGGATTAGGAATTTCAATTCCTTCCAGGCGCCACAATACACCGACTGGGGAGTTGCCCCTGACCACAATAGTATTTTGATCGCCCATGCCGCTTACGCCTGCAAAATTTTGTACCATCTGTGCTGGATCCTGCAGCGATGCAGGGTAGCGCCTGGTATCTTCCACCGAAAACTGTCTTGCGCTGGCTGTTGCAAATTCATTGATGGCCTTGCTCCGGTTGCGGTTGCCTTTTACAATTACTGCATCCAGTTTTTTTACATCTTCCGTCATTGTAACATTTATTTCCAGTTGCTTGCCTGCACTTACCAGCACTTCATTTACTGTACGCTGTTCATATCCTGAAAATGTAATTACAAACGAATGCCTCCCCACTTCTATATTGTTCAGGCGGTACTGGCCCGCTGAATCTGAAAGCGCTGTTTTTTTGCTGCCTGTAAGTAAACTAACGGTGGCGCCTGCCAGCGGTTTTTTTGAGTCGGCATCCGTAATGATTCCTTTAACGGTTTGTGTAAGGGTTGTTTGTGCATGGGCAACGTATGAACAGAACAGTACGCTTGCTGTTAAAAGTATTTTGTTGATTTTCATGTGTAGTTTTTTTACCCAGTACGGCTTTGTGCAGCCTGTATTGAAATGTTGTATTATTTGTTGTTTGTTAAATGTTTTTATTTGGAAAAAAATTGTAGGCAAAATTATTCTCCCGCTGTTTGTATTTAGTTGACTTTGGTTAAGAAATGGAAGGAGAGTTTATTTCAACGCTTTTCCCAGGTAATAAACTTTTTCCAGCCATTGGCTTCTTTTTTTATCACCTGCTTTTTTAACACTTCTTAGGCAGGTAGTTTTAACCGGGCTAACACCATAAAGCCCCAGCGTGTTTTTTTTTAAATGGTTAATGGCGGGTGTTCCATACATCAGGCGGTAATACCATCCCGGCTCGCCAATAGTTGCAATAATTCTTGCTGATTTTACTTTTAACTGCCCGTTCAATTGCAGGCAATTGCCGTTGTATAAATAAGTGCGCCGGGCATAAACAGGTGGTCAATAAAACTTTTTGCGATGCCAGTCAATCCGCCGCACCACACAGACTGTATCCATACTAAATGTTCTGCCCACATTATTTTTTCAACAGCATTCGCCAAATCCGGCTCCAGTTGTGTAATACTTTTGCTTTCCACCTTAAGGTTGGCATTAAACTCCAGTTGCCCGACATTGATTTCCTCCACTGCTGCACCGGCTTTTTTTGCGCCTTACGGGTATACTGTTGTCAGCGCTGCATTAAAACTTTCGCTGTAAGGATGACCTTAATGATTAAAATTTTTTTTGCCATTGGTATCTGTACATGTTTCTCCGTTACCCGGTTAGTTTTAAAATACTGTACTTCATTTATTACCCTGATTTAATATGGTCGTTCTGATAATAAGGCTAAAAAAAATCCGCATCAATTCTTTATTTCGATGCAAGCTTTGTCTCATGATAAATAAACAGCCAGATGTACATCAATCAAAAGATTACGTAACAGCTTTTTGCGAAGCATATCCTGTTCTATAACTTTTTGTATTTGGATTTTTTTGTTTTTCCTTTTAACCGGATATTGGCTCCCAGTTGTCCGTAAAACGGTAACAATGGTTTTGTTTTAAAATCCTGTTCAATTACACTGCCCGCTTTCAGAAAAATATCTATCAGGCGCAATGAATAACCCGCCTGGATGCCATAATAAAAATTTCCGCCTGTGGCAGGCTGGTACCAGCCGTCTTTAATGCCGGGAAAATTTTGTTTGGCAAGAGGGCTATTTTTAAATTTTGTAATAATTGCTTTATCAAAGCCAGCTTCGGCTGCTGCAAACCATTTTTGTCTGTAGTATCCGGCAGTGGCGCTCATGTCGCTGCCAAAATTCAGCATACGTGCAAGTGGATTTTGATACCGCCGGAAAACCCCCTGCATCTTTGCGGTTAATACAAAGTTGCTGACTGCCACAAGCCTTATCTGGCCGCCAATTTTTGTTTTAAAATCATCCGGCAAATTTTTGCCGCCGGGAAAAGAGTATTCGGCATTGAGCAAAATGGGAAGTGTTGTTTTCAGTTGATAAGCATATCCCACGCCGAAAGTGGCGCCATAATCTATGGCTGTATTAACGCTGATGGTATGCCGTTGACTTTTTTGCAGTGATGCCCAGTTTACTGCCTGTGCATGTGCAGTGTGTTTTATAGTGCAGGTTATTACTGCTGCCAATAATATTTTTTTCATCATTAATTTTTAGCGTAATGAATTAAGATAGGTAAGTACCAGCGGGTACACTTTGTTCCAGGCGAAGTATATCATTTCATGCCCGGTGCTGCTGATTTTATTGATTTGCACATTGGTAAACGCAGCGCTCATTTGCCGGGCTTTGGCTTCGCCATATGCCCTGTTGTTTTCGCTGTATAAAAAAAGCACTTTGGGTGTAAACTGTGCCAGGTTGTTTTTAAAATTGAACCCCTCGTTTTTGCCAATTTCAAAAAGTTTTTTATTTACGGCAGCACCATTGCGCCAAAAGGGAGAATAACCTTCAATGCCTTCTTCATTATTTTTGGCATAAGTAAACGGAGAAAGCAGGCCAATTTTATAATCTATTATTGCATGATCATTTTCATTGCCCGACAAAAACTGATCTGCATAAAGCGCATCATTGGTCGTTTCATCAAACAGTTTAAAACGGCGGCTTTTTTCGCCATAGTCTTTTATTTCCTCCCATACAAATCCCCCCGGCTCCGCCAGCACCACACCATTAATGGCGGCAGGATATTTATTGATGTAGCCCGTGGCCAGCATAGCGCCCCATGAGTGTCCGAAAAGAAAAACTTTTTGTAAAGGGGAACTTCGGTAATGCTGTATTACCCAACTTAAATCATCAAACATCAACTGGATGCCGTAGCTGTCTTTTGGATGTCTTTTAGATAATCCGGAACCCCGCTGATCATAAAACACCACATAGTAATTGTTATCAGCAAGCTGCTTTACATTCAGCCCGTTCCGGTAATCTGCGCCGGGGCCGCCATGTAAAAAAATTATAATCGGGTCAGCGGGATTGCCAAATGTTTCCGTGTGGAGTCTTGTTCCATTCACTTCTATAGAGGGCATCGAAAGATTAAGCTCTGCTGTTTGAGGAACCAGGTTGCCAGGTTCGCCAATTTCTTTGCTTTTTGTACACTGTGTAAGCCCTGCACCCAAAAGAAAAAGGGCAACGGCCGCTAAGCATGTTTTTTTCATGATTATTTTTTTGTTTGATGCAAATTTGCAAAGGCTGCGTCTGCACGGCGCCCCGGCGTGCAGGTTGATACTTCTTTTAATCCAAAACGCTGGTTTGTTATCAAATGCGTGTATGCCTGCCTGAAGGCTGACACCCTTGTATTGATATTGGTTGCTTTTGCCGAATTCGTTTCTGGATATTTTTTTGCTGTTTCTCCGTCACTACAGTATAGGCTGTAAGTGTTTGCTGCAATTTGAATACGGGGGATAGCCCTACCTGTTTTCTAATAGTGCTTTCTATCCAAAAATATTATGAAACTGTCCGGTAGAAGTTATAACAGCGCCTGTACAAACAGGGCGATTCCAATTTTCTGCCGGCAAAATGATCCGCTAAAATTTATGCACAATAGATAAGGCACTTAATAAGTTAGGATGTTATAAACACCACTCTTATTCTGCAGAAGCAGTTGTTGCAGATTGTTTTTTTTCCAGCATGTATACCTCTTACACGGGCCGGGGGTGTGGAGAGCAACAGGCTGGCAGTTTAATTTTCAGCAGCCTGATAACGCATGTATTCAGAAGGAGACACGCCGGTTACTTTTTTAAAATACCGGTTAAAGGAAGATTTGGAATTAAAGCCACATTCATACGCAAGGGTAAGGATAGTGTATTTTTTATTTTCCGGCATTAGCACAAGCTTTTTATATTCTTCAATACGGAGGGTGTTTATATAATCGTAAAAGTTTGTTTCTTCTTTTTCATTAATTACCTGCGACAAATAATTGGGGTGAATATTTAACCGGCCTGCAAGTTCCGCAAGCGTAAGTTCGCTTTCGGTAAACAATTTTTCTTTTTCCATCAACCGGTTTAGTTCTTTGCTGATAAGAGCAGCTTGCTCATTTGTCAATCCGGATTTTGAATATTTCTTTTTTACGGTATCTGCATACATTTCTTCTGTTACCACATTATTTTTTTCGGTAAAAGATGATTTCTCCAATACAGCATTACTTGCTGGAAGCATTTCCGGTTGTTGCTGCCCGTTAGTGTTAAGCTTTTGTTGATTGGCTGGTGAAAATATGCCCACCTGTTTTATACCAAAGAAACCTAATAGTAATACAAATACTACCACGGTGCCAAATATCAGCTCATCATTACCTATCAATACCACCGCCCATATTACTGCCATACCATATACCAAATACCGCAGCCAGTTAAGATTTATTTTGTCTGTATCCGAAAATTGATTTTCAATATTGTGTGTATGTTTTTTCAGCAGCAACACTGACCATATTATATAAAAGATACCGGAAACGTAAACGGCCATCAGGTTAATAAATGAATGTATCCCGTAACCGGCGCCATTGTTTTTATACACCATTATTTTATCGGCGCCAGGCAGTAAAATAAACGGCACCAACGAGAGAAAAGCAACAGCAGGCACTATGAAATGAAACAGCCATTTGTATCCTTTTGGTTCCTGATTGGTCATAGCGGCTGTGTATAAAAATAACAGCGGGCCGTGCAAAAGTGGAAAAGGTATTTCTACGCCAAGTAAAAAAGCATATGCAGGATTGCTGGCTTGCATACGCATGTAATACAGCACCAGGTGGGCGCCCGCAGTCAGCAGCCATAACAATAATATCTTGTCTGCCTTTGTTTTATTTTTTTTACTCAGCAGCAGCAGGTTTAGAAAAAAGCAAATACTTATGCCAAAAAGGTAGAGCATGTTGTTTTAGTAAGGGGCAAAGATAGTTTCAAAAAAAGGTTCACATAATTTTATCTCAAACGATTTTGAAAGCATTAACAGCTATATATATTTCGAAAAATTATTGCATAAAAAAAATCCCCCTAAATTTTTTTTAGAAGGATTATTAAAAGCAGTAACAAATATTTAATGAGTAACCTGCAGTGTAAAACCGGTATTGGCAGTAAAGCTGGCACCGGCACTTACTGTAATGCTTCTGCAGCTTCCGTTTACATTTAGTACAGCAGTGCCTGTATTTATGATAACATCTGTATTGGCATCTGGTACCGTATTGCAGCTCCAGTTAGCAGCATTGTTCCATAAATTATTTACCGCACCCTTCCAGGTATTTACAAATTTTAATGTGGTTACGCTGCTAAAATTGCCGGCCACATTGCAGCGGTATTGATAGCCATAAAAAGATGTAGGCGCAGTTATCAGCAGCGTAGGTGTAGTGGCTCCGCCATACACACCACCATTACTGATATTGGTAAAACCTGTACCCGTATTTGCCTGCCATTGATACAGGGCGCCGGTAATACTGGATGTAATAGAAAACGCTGTACCAGGGCAGGGGCTGGAAGCTGGTGGTACAATGGTGCCTCCCAATACATATAAATCCACCTCAGTGTTGTCACCATTATTTGCATTAAAAATCAGCTTGCCATTGGCAGTAAAAAAAGTCAGCTCAGGCCCGGAATCACCAAGCCCTGTATTGATATCGGCCACCAGTTTTGTATTTGCATCCGTGCCATCTGTTTTCCAAAGTTCATTTCCCTTTATACCATCCGTAGCGGCAAAGTACAATGTATCGGTGGTAAATGCGTAGCTGGCAAACTCTACACCATCGTTAGCACCCGCATTTATATTCTTTACCATTTTAGTATTTGGCAGTGTACCATCAGATATCCATAGTTCTTTTCCTTCTGCATCCGTAGATGCAGTAAAAAAGAATTTATTTCCCTGAAACAATGAGGTGGTAAAGCTGCCTGTATTTACATCGTACTGGTAGTTGGGCATAATAAAAGGGATATCGCTGTTAACAGCAGAAAATTCTTTAAACAAAGAAGTGCCTGCCGGTGTGCCATTGGATTGCCACAGCTCTGAAGTGCTTACCGCATCTGAAACAGAGAAAATAAATTTGTCAGGTAAAACCACTGCATTGAGGGTTGACATATACGGGAAACCCATGCCGGGTACTACGTCTTTTAAAAGAGTGGTATTTGCTGCGGTGCCGTCTGTACTCCATAATTGACCATTACCGTTACCATCAGATGCCCTGAAGTAACCTTTATTTTTAAATAAAAGAAAACCATCAAAAATGGGAAAATCAAAACCAAAAAAACTAAACGTGGTTGAATTTTCTGTTCCTGCGTTGATGTCTTTTAACAACACTGTACCTCCTGCGGTGCCATCCGTTTTCCATAATTCGTCTCCATGGGTAGCATCTTTGGCCGTAAATAAAATGAGGTTGTTTAACTTATAAAAATTTTGGGGGCTGGAAGAATCTGCACCGCTATTGATATTTTTTAACAATACAGTGCCGCCTGAAGTGCCATCTGTTTTCCAAAGCTCAAGTCCTTCTGCAGCCGTATTGGCTGCAAATAACACGTAACTGCCATTGGAAAACATTTCGTAAAAATATTCCCTGTTGCTGCTGCCGGGGCCTACTGCAATATCTTTTACCAGCGTGGTGCCAGCATTGGTACCATTGGTTTTCCAAAGTTCCCTGCCTTCTGCCAATGTAACGGCGCTGAAATAAATAGTATTGTTCATTACCGTAAAATCTGTAGGATTTGACCCTGGCACACCTGAATAAATATCTTTTACAAGTGACGTGCCTGCAATGGTTCCATCAGTACTGTAGAGTTCAGATCCGTTGTTGCCAACTCTTCCCCTAAAAATCAACTTGCCTGAAAGTATACCAGCAGGTTCTTCGTATTTAATAGTAGCAGATATTTGAACTGTACCTGCAAGTGTAGCATCAGACACCCATAGCGAACTGTCAATGTCTGAAACAAGAATTGTTTTTGTACTGCTTAAAGGATAAGAAGGCAGCAGACTCCTGTTAGAATTAATTTGCGTAACCTGCGCCTGCAAATTAAAGGCAGCCATAACAGTGAAGGCAGTAAAAATTTTTTTCATGTCTGATTGTTTCAATGCTGATAAAATATACAGGATATTTTTTTTCGGGGAATTCTATAGGAAAGATGGATTGGAATATATTATTTATAGGCTGTAAAAATAATAAACCCTGCTTCAGCATCAAAGTACAAAATTAAAAAGACAATCTGTTTTCTTTTTTACGGGATAGAAGGGAGGTGATAAATATTAAAAAGCTAAGTGTGTCCCGCAGCCTGCTACTTGAACTGCGGATACTGACGGGTTATAACAATTTATACAGTTTGCCGGGCATGCTTTGTATAATGGCCTGCATTTCCAGCATCAGCAATGCTGCTGCCACAGCACTGCTGCTGAGGCCGCTTTTAAGATACAGCTCATCTATGTGTACCTGTTCCTGCTGCTGCAATATGTTTACCAGCATTCTTTCATCTTCGGTTAATTCAATAAAAAGTTCCCGTTGTTTTTTTACAGATGTTTTTCCTGCGGGCTTCCAGTTCATCATTTCCAGCAAATCATCTGCTCCATTTATTAACGCCGCCTTATTGTTTTTTATCAGGTAGTTACAGCCTTCGCTTTTTACATCGCCAATGCGGCCCGGGATGGCAAATACATCTTTATTATAATTATTGCCGAGTTCGGCAGTAATGAGTGAGCCGCCTTTTTTTCCTGTTTCCACCACTAGCACAGCATCGCACATGCCGGCCACTACCCGGTTTCGTTTGGGAAAATTTTGCTTATCGGGATTGGTATTGCTGATAAATTCTGTAAGCAGGCCGCCCTGCTCTGTCATTTGTTTAGCGAGGCTTTTATTTTGTGTTGGGTAAATTCTGTCAAGCCCGTGCGCCAGCACACCTACGGTGGAAAGATTGTTTTTTAATGCAGCTTTATGTGCAATGGTGTCAATGCCAAATGCAAGCCCGCTGGTTATTAAAATATTTTGGTCGCACAGTTCTTCAATTATTTTTTCGCATACCAGTTTTCCATAGTCGCTGTTGTTTCTGGTGCCAACAATGGAAACAATTTTACCATGATTTAAATCTGCATTGCCGCGATAGTAAAGCAGTGCCGGGCTGTCGTAGCAATTTAATAAGCGCTGTGGGTAATTTTTATCGGTGATAAAGAGCGGCGTTATTTTATATTTTTCAATGAAACCAATTTCTGCTTCGCTGCTCATAAAGTTATCAAATGCCTTTATGCTGGATGCCCTTACAGTGCCGATGCCTTCCAGGTTTTCCAGATCTTTTTTTTTGGCTTTAAAAACTGCATGGGCATCACCATACATATTTACCAGCGCCTTTGCATGCACGTCTCCAATGTTGGGAACAAGCGTAAGTGCAATCTGGTATAGCAGGTCGGGGTGCATAATTAATAAGGGAAAAGAAATTGTATAGTTTGTATTGTGTGCAGCGGCAGATAAATTATTTTATCTCCGTTTAACATTTTTATTAACTGTGTTCATTGTTTATTCTCCTGCTCCGGTATTTTTTAAAAGTTTAAGTATGCGGTTTATTCAATTTTTTGCTTCCATAATGGCAGGCTGGACTTTTTTTTTATAAGATAATTTTTACTTCAGCCCATTTTACTTCATTCTTTGAAAGTATATTTTTCAATGGCTGGTTTTAAAGTTATAGATTTTATTAAATAAATGCTGCCAAATTTTCCAGGGTATTACTGCAAACAAAATTTCAATCATTATGGGATATTACTCACCACACTCATTTCTGTCCGCCTGTTTTTTGCACGGCCTTCTTCTGTGGTATTGCCTGCCACAGGTGTTGATGCACCCAGCCCTTTATACTGCAGCCGCTCTTTTGGAATTTGTCTGCTTGCCAGTAAATAATTAATAACGGCTAGCGCCCTGTTGTTAGAAAGCAACAAATTGTCCTGCGGTTTGCCCACATTATCTGTATGACCGGTAATCAAAATTTTTAAGTTTGGATTGTCATTCATCAGTTGTATTACACTGTTCAGTTCTGTAATGGACGCCTGCTTTAATGCTGTTTGTTTGGTATCGAAAAAAATGTTTTTCAATACAATGGAAGCGCCTGGCTCAATTG
>JAYWIB010000118.1:0-4557 GCA_043789265.1 Chitinophagaceae bacterium | reverse complement strand
CGTTCACCAAAAGAAATTGTATATAATGAAGCCCACAAATAAAAAAGAAAAAACTTTTGACACAGTAAAAGTCTTTCGAGAAATCAAGGAAATAATTGCAAAAGAAACTGAAAAAATGACTTTTGCAGAATTCAAAGAATACTTGAACAAAAACAAATTACAGCCTGCGAAATAGGCTTTGACTGCTGGTAACACAGCACATTGCTGCAAGCAGGGCTTGATGTTGCAATCCTCAGCAGCACTAACCATTCAATCTTTTTCAGGATAAATTCCAGTCTATCCCAACTTTAATTCCGGCTTAACGATTTTTAATTCAGCTTTTATTGTTACCTGCTACTCTGGTAATATAATGGGGTTACGAACATAATGAAATGCAAATATCTCCCGCTGATTGATAACGGCAATACAAAAACTATACATGGCTCAACAACATCGCAATAAACGTTTCACAATGACAGGTGTTACAAGTGAGGCCACAACGATGTTGAGCATTCCTAATCCGGACAACACATTTTATAAACGTAGAAACACCACCTTAATTTATACCTGAATGGTACAAAGGTTTGGCTTTGCTGTTATATGCTAAGTATGTTTGATTGTGTACTATTGCCATTAAAAATTTTATGCTAAAAATATTTCCGGTTACTTTTTTTATCCTCTCTGTTGTTTTTACTCAGGCACAAACAATTTCTACTGTTGAAAATGGCATCTGGAAAATAACTTACGGCCAGCCTGAAAAAGTGCTGCCCGACCAATTTAAAGCGGCGGCAAAAACTGCAGCACTGGCTGCTATGCCTGCTGAAACTACGCCTGCCATTTCTTTGGCTCAAATAAAATTCAGCAAGATAACCTCCGGCATTATGGCGGAAATTGATGCGGCGGATGATGAACGTTTTTATGGCTTTGGTTTGCAAATAAATTCGTTTGAGCAGCGGGGCATGCGGCGGGATATCCGCATCAATAGCTGGCCGGTGGGCAACGTGGGTTTTAGCCATGCTTCCATGCCGTTTTACATTTCTTCCAAAGGATATGGCGTGCTAATAAATACCTGCCGCTACACAACATTTTACGTGGCTTCTCTTAAGAAAATGGATACGGCAATTGGATTTACAGATACTGCCGCTACTGAAATTAAATTAAGTACAGAAGCGCTGTATGGTAAAAATAATTTAGCTGAGGGCAAAGTAAATGTAGTGGTTGCCGGCACCGAAGGGATGGAAGTATACATTATTAATGGCCCCGCTTTATTAAATGTGATGCAACGGTATAATTTGTTTTCAGGCGGTGGCTCGTTACCACCATTGTGGGGGCTGGGATTTCAATACCGGGCCAAGGCTTCTTCTACTGCAGAGCAGGTGCAAAAGATTGGAGATTATTTCCGTGAAAAAAACATTCCCTGCGATGTAATGGGGCTGGAAGCCGGTTGGGAAACCAATGCCTACTCTTCTTCATTTGTATGGAACAAAGCCAACTTTCCCAACCCTGAAAATTTTACACGACGCATGACTGACCAGGGATACAAGGTTAACCTTTGGGAACATGCCTACACTGCACCCAACTCGCCCATTTATACATCTATCGCTCCATACTCCGCCGATTATAAAGTATGGAATGGAGCTGTCCCCGATTTTAATCTGCCGCAGGCTAAAGCCATTTTTGGTAATTATCATGATGAACAGTTTGTACAAAAAGGTATTGCTGCTTTTAAATTAGATGAAAGCGATGGCGCAGATTATAAAGAGGCGCATGCCGAATGGAGCTACCCGGATATTACCAAATTCCCAAGTGGAATAGATGGCATACAAATGCGGCAACTGTATGGCACATTGTACCAGGCTATGATGCATGATTTGTATAAAAAATACAACCGGCGCACTTTCTTTGATGTACGGTCGTCCTATCTTTTTTCCTCACCGTTTTCATCCTCTCTTTACTCGGATATGTACAGCCATGCCGATTATGTAAGGATGGTTTGCAACACTGCTTTTTCAGGATTAAACTGGTCGCCGGAATTAAGGGAATCTAAAAATAATGCAGACCTTATAAGGCGCATGCAAACAATGGTAATGTCATCGCACATGGTGGCCAACTGCTGGTATTTGAATATGCCGCCCTGGCTGCAATACGATACTGATAAAAATGTAAAAGGCGAATTGTTATCAAATGCAGTTGAACTGGAGCAACTGGCCAAAAAGATGATTGACATTCGTATGTCGCTGCTGCCTTATGTATATGCAGCTTATGCTAAATACCATTTTGATGGCACGCCAGTTTTTCGTCCGTTGGTAATGGATTATCCCAATGATAAAAATACTTTTAAGATGGATGATGAATACATGATGGGAGAAAGTATTTTATGTGCGCCATTTATTGACAGCAGCTCTGTAAGAAATGTGTACCTGCCTGCAGGTAACTGGTACAATTTTAATAACAATAAAAAATATGCAGGCGACAGCTCGTATCAAATTAGCATGGGCTTAAATGAAATACCCATGTTTGTAAAAGACAATACCATCCTGCCATTGGCGAGGCCATTGCAGTTTATTACTAATTCATCCGTGTTTGATATTACCTGTAAAATTTATGGCCAACCTTCAGCTGCTTTTAAATTATTTGAAGACAATACCTTTAATAATGATTTTGAAAAAGATAATTATAAGTGGATTACATTATCCTGGAATGGAAACAAAGAAAAAGTTTTACGCAGTGGAAATTATAAAAGCAAATTGTACCGGATTAATGAGTGGGAGCTGATAAAATAATCGTGTAAACTTAACCGTGGTTGTTGATTTGTTGTCCAGGCTTTAAGTATTGCAATTTAGCTTTATTGGCGTCGCACTCTTGTGCAGCATATCTGTGTGGATCTTTAATTACGTTATAGATTAAATCATCAGTTAGTTATTAAACTACGGCTTTAAAAAACACATTTTTTGCCTATTATAAATAAGAGACAATCAACTATAAAATAATCTGAATGAAAATTTTCTTTTTAAGTGCCACCATCTTGTTGGCTGTTTCAGCAAATGTGCAAGCACAGGCAAAGCAAAAACCAATCAGCCTTTTTGATGGCAAAACTTTTAATGGTTGGGAAGGTGATATTGCTTCCACGTGGAAGATTATCAATAAGGCTTTGGTAGGGGGAAGCCTTACCGAAACTGTACCGCACAATGAATTTATTGCCACCACGGAAAGCTTTGGAGATTTTGAACTGACGCTGGAGTTTAAAATTACAGGTACTGGTTTTGTAAATGCAGGCGTTCAGTTTCATAGTGAACATTCAAAAAATCCGGCGTATGAAATGATTGGCTACCAGGCCGACTTAGGAGAGGGCTATTGGGCAAGCCTGTATGATGAATCGAGAAGGGATTTAACCATTGTACAACCCGACAGTGCCTTGATAAAAAGAATTCTTAAGCCCGCTGCATGGAACCGCTTCAAAATAAAAAGTGTGGGCAGAAGGATACGCATTTGGTTAAATGATGTGCAAACGGTGGACTATAGCGAACCGGATAAAGAAATAATTCATACAGGTAAAATTGCGTTGCAGGTGCATGGCGGTGGAAAGGCTTTGGCCGCTTATAGGAATATTAAAATAATCAGGTTGTAAAAGTCTCTCAACTGAAGTTTTTTTTTACTTTTCGTTTTACCATTTTATTTTACGTTTGATAAATTGTATCAAGCTATTGGCCATAGCTTTTTGCTCATTTATTCTTGGATGCCCTCCTGTATTCTTAAACTCAAAGAAATGGGTGTAGATCTTTGGATCGTTTATTTCACCAACTGCCTGTTGGATGTAACCTGGCCACAGCGAACCAATTTTAGTCGCATCCATATTCCCAAGTGCACAAATAATATTAGCATTTGGATATTTGTTCCGGATAGTTTTTACGAAATTTTTATACGCTTCAATTATATAACTTTTCTCAGGTGCCTTGTTTCCAAACCTGTGTTTAAACTCTTCATGGTCAGGCGTGTTGATAAGCCATGAATCATTTTGAAAAAGATTTACCACTACTACATCAGGAGTACTTTTTAAAATCCCATTTAGAGCTTGAATCTGTTGGATCCAGCCGGTCATACATTTCAGGCATAATTAGCGGCTGCCAACTCAGTATTATACCAATACCGCTTCTGGCAATGCAATGATATTGAGCTTTAAATTGTCTGGCAGTAATAGCTCCATACGTGAGGTAATTATTTTCAAAATATCCATGCCACGAATCATTGCTTGAATCGTCTATTGCATAGCCGCATGTAATGGAATTACCATAAAATTCAATTTTTCTTTTTGGCTGGGGTAAGGCTTTTAATACTGCAGTAGTTGGCAAAGTTTCAAATCCATAAAACGAGGTTTTGCCCATAAACCATTCGGTGCGTTTGAATAACTGGATTTTGTGTTTTGTACTTTTTAACCCTGAAGCAAGCAGATAATTTTTCTTAATTGTATCGGTATGGACTTTAGAAATATCCTTCTCATCGATTATTATGTTATAGTAGTTAGCAGTGTCTGCATCTTTCAACACTGCAGACATATTTGTGCCAGTGAAATAAATTGTA
>JAYWIB010000117.1:0-4558 GCA_043789265.1 Chitinophagaceae bacterium | reverse complement strand
TCAATGCCGTAATTGTACAGGTACGCCCCTGTGCAGATGCGTTTTATCCATCGCCTTACGAACCCTGGAGCGAATGGCTTACGGGTATACAGGGCAGGCCGCCATTTCCTTATTACGATCCGCTGGAGTTTATGATTGCGGAAACGCACAAACGAAAAATGGTTTTTCATGCATGGATTAATCCTTACCGGGCCGAATTCAATGTGGGCATATCCTCTCTTTCTTCTTTGCACATTACCCGCCTGCATCCGGAATGGTTTTTACCTTATGGGGATAAAAAGTATTTTGACCCGGGCAATGCAGACGCAAGGCAATATGTAACAAAGGTGGTAACAGATGTGGTAAAAAGATATGCGGTAGATGCCATCCACCTGGATGATTATTTTTATCCGTATAAAATTGAAGGCAAATCATTTCCGGATAATAAAACTTACCAGCAACTGGGCAATGGACTGACGCTTGCAGACTGGCGCCGCAGCAATACCGATTCAATTATTTCTATGCTGAGCATTGCCATAAAAGCGGCTAATAAAAATTGCCAGTTTGGGGTAAGTCCCTTTGGTGTGTGGCGCAATACAGACAGGGATGCGGATGGCAGTGATACAAACGGTTCTCAAACAAACTATGATGATTTGTATGCCGATATTTTATTGTGGCTGAAAAATGGCTGGATAGATTATGTAGCGCCGCAATTGTATTGGGAAATTGGACATAGAGTGGCGCCTTACCAGGTGTTATTAAATTGGTGGAGCCATCATACATATGGCAAGTATTGCTACATTGGCCTGGGCATCTATAAAGCAAACAGCAACAGTGCCTGGCGGAATGATAATCAGTTGCCTGCCCAAATAAAATTATTAAGAAATACGCCCAATGTGCAGGGCATGATTTTTTTTAGCAGCAAAAGTTTTGAAACCAATCCCAATGGGTGGAGCGATAGCCTGCGCCTGAATTATTTTAAAGATGCTGCTGATATTCCAGCCATGCCCTAATAACAGTCAATGGATCGGACTTTTGCCTTCCAGCCTGTCGCAGGCTTCCACACTCCCCAGCCGGAAGCGGAAAGAAATTTTTGTAAGCTTATCCACTTTAATTTCCTGCCTGCAAAAAAATCCCAATTGGGTTGAATAAAATGCAGGGGATAAAATTAAACTGTTTTGTAACGAAGCGGATGACGGAACTGCCTGCAGTAAAGGCTTTGCGGCGGGTTTCATCAGCAATAAATCCACTTTATGCAATGGAGAAGGTTGACCAAAAACATGCCCTCCAACAAAAATCATGCAAAAAATTATAATTTTACCTTTTTTATTCACTTGAATATATCAATGTGTGTAAATTTACGTTTTTAAGGGCAACATGGTTTAGTGCCAATGCTTAAAAAACGGTGTTGATTTATTAAAAGAAAGGTATCGATAAAAAGTGAAATTTTTTAACGGTATATATAACGTATCACATTCTTAACAGGTTAGGAAAAAAATTATGGCTTTAAGTCAGGGTTTATACCAAAAACAATTACAAAAATTATCGCCCCAGCAAATACAATTAATGAAATTGTTGCAGGTGCCTACTGCTCAGTTAGAAGAGAGGATTAAAGAAGAACTGGAAGAAAATCCGGCGCTGGAAGCAAGCCAGGAAGATGAGAAAGATGAGTTTGATACAGCCGATGATGAATTTGACAATCCCGATGATGAGTTTGATATGGATGGCGGGGAAGACCAGTATGAAAATATTGACATCAGCGAGTATGTACACGACGGTGATGATGACATTGCCGATTACAAAATGAGGGATGAAAATTATCCTGAGGCAGATGACAATAAAACAATTCCCCACAAGGTAGAAACTGGTTTTAATGAATTGATGCTGGAGCAGCTTGGCCAGCTCAACCTGAACGACCACCAGCAAAAAATTGCAGAACAGATAATCGGCAACCTGGATGACGATGGCTATCTGCGCCGGGATTTTGGAGCTATCATGAACGACCTCGCTTTCAGGCAAAATGTGCAAACTACCGAAGAAGAAATAGCAGCGCTTGTATTACAGATTCAGCAATTTGATCCACCCGGCGTGTGTGCCAGAAACCTGCAGGAATGCCTGCTGATACAATTGGAAAGAAGGCAGGACCAGGGGGATGATGTAAAAATGGCAATATCCGTACTGGATAAATATTTTGATGAGTTTACAAAAAAACATTACGAAAAAATTCAGCGTGGCCTCAACATTACAGATGATCAGTTAAGGGCCATTATCACCCAGATAATAAAATTAAATCCTAAGCCCGGCGGCAATATTGGTGACAGTAATAAAAACGAGAGCTATGTAATACCTGATTTTTTTATTATCAATAACAGTGGCAAGCTGGAGGTTACACTCAACAGCCGCAATGCACCTGACCTCCGCATTAGTGAAGGATACAGAGACATGCTGAAAGATTATGACAGGGGAGCAAAAAAAGATAAAAGGCAGAAAGAAGCCGTACTCTTTATCAAGCAAAAAATTGATTCGGCCAAATGGTTTATTGACGCCATAAAGCAGCGGCAGCATACATTGCTCAGCACCATGGAAGCTATCCTGGAATACCAGCATGATTTTTTTATGACAGGCGATGATACCGAAATGCGGCCAATGATACTGAAAGACATTGCTGAAAAAACCAATCTGGACATCAGCACCGTAAGCCGTGTGGCAAACAGCAAATTTGTGCAAACAGAATTTGGCACCTACCGGCTTAAATTTTTCTTTAGCGAAAGTTTGCAGACGGACAGTGGTGAAGAAGTGAGTACAAGAGAAGTAAAAAAAATACTGAGTGATTTGATAGAAGGGGAAAGCAAAAAAAATCCGCTGAGCGATGAACGGCTTACAGAACTGCTGCAGGAAAAAGGATATAATATCGCAAGGAGAACTGTGGCCAAGTACAGGGAACAATTGAATGTGCCTGTGGCAAGGCTCAGAAAGGAACTATAAAAAATTGCACATGTTACACAGGCAATTGTCGGCAGCAGAAAGTCCAGAGCGTTACAAATTTCCAATGGCATTAAGGTTGACCGCCCATTTCTTCTCTGTTATTTTTCATCCGTTGTTTATTCCGCTGTATGCAGTTTATTTTTTAGCTTTTATCCACCCAAACTATTTTACCGGCTTCAGCGCAAAACAAAAGATATGGATACTGATGAGAGTGGCGTACACCATGATTTTTTTCCCCATTATTACCGTACTGCTGTTAAAGGCACTGGGCTTTAATAAATCATTCTTTTTAAAAACACAGCAGGAGAGAATAATACCTTATATCGCCTGCGGCATCTTTTTTTTCTGGGCTTACCTCGTATTTAAAAACCAGCCGGAGATACCCGGTATTTTAACTGCTTTTACTTTTGGTGTTTTCATTTCATCTTCGGCAGCATTGCTCATGAATATCCGGATGAAAATAAGTATGCACGCCATAGGCATGGGCGGGCTGCTGGGATTGTTGTTTATGATTATGCAGCAGCAAACGATGCTGATGTCCTGGCCACTGTCGCTGGGTTTTTTGCTAACGGGTATTGTATGTACATCACGTATGATAGTAAGCGCTCACCAGCCCTCAGAAATTTATGCTGGCCTGATAGTGGGTATAAGCTGCCAGTTAATTGCATCATTTATTGTGCAATAAAAAAACCCCGGACCAACCCGGGGCTTTCATTCACCTGTAGTGCCTAACTATAGAAATTTATCAACCGTTTAATAAAGTTGATTGTGATAATTTTTCATAAATGCATATTTGCTATACATTGATTAGTAAGTATATTTCCTGTACTGTAAAATGGAATGATTGAAGATTCAGCAATGCCATAGTTGTTATAACAGATGGCCGGCTAAAAGCTGCCGCCGGCATTGCCGATTTTAATAAATGTACAAGTGTAAAAAACCGCTGACATGCGGATGAATAAAGACATAGATACTTCGTTTTTGTATAACTGCGAATGCATGGCAGATATAATCTATTAGCGAAAAACGCAAAATATTATTGCTGCTTTGCATGCAAATTTTTTATTGTATTTTAAAGGCAGATAATTTTGTATCTTGATGTTTCTTTATTTATTTATGCTGCAATTGCCTGCCAGCACATTGACACAATAAATAAAACAAGGCATGCACTTATCACCACGTGAATCAGAAAAATTGCTGCTCTTTTTAGCCGGCGAGCTGGCAGAGAAAAGAAGGGCAAGAGGATTAAAACTTAATTATCCCGAATCTATCGCACTCATCAGCAGCCGCCTGCAGGAAGCAGCCCGGGATGGAAAATCTGTGGCTGAACTGATGCACTATGGCACCACTATATTAACAAGAGAGGATGTAATGGAAGGCATCCCCGAAATGGTGCATGAAATTCAGATTGAAGCAACATTTCCGGATGGTACCAAACTGGTTACGGTGCATCATCCTATTCAATAAATGCAGTACGCAATTCAACATTCATATCTAAATAACATTACATGATTCCGGGTGAATACATTTTAGCAGGCGGCGATATTGAAATCAATGAAGGCAGAAAAACTGTTTCATTAACAGTAGTAAACAC
>JAYWIB010000116.1:0-17650 GCA_043789265.1 Chitinophagaceae bacterium | reverse complement strand
CTCAACAGAAGTTTTAATAATCGCAATAAGTTCCGGGTCCATATACTTATAGTTGTCTTCAATATCAAGCACTATAATTTTCATTTCGATTATTTCGTGTGGAAATTTTTGCATTAACCTTTGCCGGTGTTTTTTTTCCATAGTGAAAATAAAATCTGCCCATAGAATATTTTTTGCTGAAACTTTTACAACAGCAGAGGGTTCTGTTCCTGCGGATTTAACATTAAGGCCCTTACGATTTTTAAAAATTGTCTCAGCCGTTTTACTTCTCCATTTATTTCTGCTGCAGATAAATAGAATATTCAACTTTTTAGTTTTATGCTCAATTAAAATTGCCAATAGCCTTGCAGCAAAAGAAAAAGCTTTTTAAGATTTAAGTTTTCACTCCTGTCAAGAAAATTGTCAAAAAATTGTATCAATAGTTCGACTGTAATATTTATCGTTAACTATCGCCCATGTTACTTCATACTTTTTAGTATTGCTCCCTCCCTGCATGTAAATGTATAGTCGGTTTTTATCTAATGAATAAAATGCTTTATAGTATGGAGAAAATAATGTTGATTTTTTTCCAATTTGTGTTAAAGCACAGGAGTTTGATTGATATAGCCCTTGAAAAGTTTCGGTTGGAATTTTAACCCTAAAATGATCATGTGTCACTAAAAAAATTGAATTTAATATTTTGTCTGAATTTTTATCTTTAAAATATAAGTGAATAAATGTACCTGCCATGCTTGAGGATGTACCAGAAGAAAAATTGACTTCATCGCCTGTGCAATTGCTAATAGGAATTCCAACTAAGCGTGTATTTGAAATTGAATCTGTCTTTTTTAAAAAAAAACGCAGTTTTTTTGTAAAGGCAACCATTTCATTCTTTACTAAGCTGTCTTGAAAATTTCCAAAACTTTTTGAAAGAGATTTTCTGGCCTGTGCGTGTAATACAACATTCACAAGACATAGTGCTATCAAAAAGTTGTCTTGTTTATTAAAGACTGTCATCATAAAATTGCTGCAATAAAAATAACCTTTAGAAGCAAAATTTTCAATCTTTTTTCATCTGCTGTTTTATACCCCGCTGCATTCCAAATCTACCGCTTTGTTTAAAAATAAAAATCCACAGCAATAAATAAAAAAATTACCAACTTAATTTCTTTGTGATAACGTATTAAAATCTCCATACAGAAATACTGCACACGAGTGCTCCGATGCAGTACACAAGCCTCAATCGGGTTTAGCCACGACGCCAATTAACTTGATTGTAAAACCAATGTTTGGCTCACAAAAAATCCCCTCCAAAAATTGAAGGGGATGTATTTTTTTTTGTCTTTTTAAGATGGGAATTAGTATCCACCCATGCCGCCCATATCAGGAGCGCCGCCATGGTTGTGTGCAGCTTCTTCTTTTGGTCTGTCGGCTACCACACATTCGGTGGTAAGCAACATGCCTGCGATAGAAGCAGCATTTTCCAATGCTACACGGCTTACTTTAGTAGGATCAATTACGCCGGCTTTAAAAAGATTTTCGTACACTTCAGTTCTTGCGTTGAAACCGAAATCGCCTTTGCCTTCTTTGATTTTCTGCACTACGATAGAACCATCAATACCTGCATTGGATGTCAAGCAGCGGATGGGTTCTTCCAGCGCACGGCGTACAATTGCCATACCTGTTTGCTCATCTGCTATCTGCCCTTTTACTTTGGGTTCAAGCGCTTCCACCGCACGGATGTAAGCTACACCACCACCTGGTACAATGCCTTCTTCTACAGCCGCACGTGTTGCATGCAATGCATCATCAACACGATCTTTCTTTTCTTTCATTTCTACTTCGGTAGCAGCGCCTACATACAATACTGCTACACCGCCGGCCAGCTTAGCCAAACGCTCCTGCAATTTTTCTTTGTCGTAATCGCTGGTAGTATTTTCTACCTGTGCTTTTATTTGATTTACACGTGCAAGAATATCTTTTTTAGCGCCTTTACCACCTACGATGGTTGTGTTGTCTTTATCAATGGTAACCGAAGCGGCCTGACCAAGAGAGGCTAAATCAGCGCCTTCCAGTTTGTGACCAAGCTCTTCGCTGATAACAATACCTGCAGTTAAGATTGCGATGTCGGTAAGCATTTCTTTTCTGCGGTCGCCAAAGCCAGGAGCCTTTACAGCAGCTACTTTGATGGTGCCCCGGAGTTTGTTTACTACCAGCGTAGCCAGTGCTTCACCTTCCAGGTCTTCTGCAATAATTAATAACGGACGTCCGCTTTGTGCTACTTTTTCAAGTATGTGCAGGATATCTTTCATGGCAGAAATTTTCTTATCATAAATTAATATGTAAGGGTTCTGCAATTCAGACTGCATTTTTTCGCTGTTGGTAACAAAGTAAGGAGATACATATCCACGATCAAACTGCATACCTTCTACAATGTCAACTGTCGTATCTGTACCTTTTGCTTCTTCTACAGTAATCACACCTTCTTTACCAACTTTGGCAAATGCTTCTGCAATCAATTTACCGATTGTTTCATCATTGTTGGCAGAGATAGTGGCTACCTGCTGAATTTTTTTGCTGTCGTTACCTACAGTTTGAGATTGCGCTTTTAAGCTTTCCACCACCAGTGAAACCGCTTTGTCGATACCACGTTTTAAGTCCATTGGATTAGCACCGGCAGCCACCATTTTCAATCCTTCGCTGATAATTGACTGAGCCAGCACAGTAGCAGTGGTAGTACCATCGCCTGCAATGTCGGCAGTTTTAGAAGCTACTTCTTTCACCATTTGTGCGCCCATGTTTTCGATGGGGTCTTCCAGTTCAATTTCTTTAGCTACTGTAACACCATCTTTGGTTACCTGTGGTGCACCAAATTTTTTCTCGATAACTACATTGCGTCCTTTTGGACCCAGCGTTACTTTTACTGCGTTGGCCAAAGTGTCAACGCCTTTTTTCATTTTATTTCTTGCTTCGATGTCGAAGTAAATCATTTTTGCCATGGTATTTTGCCCCTATCCCCTGAAGGGGGATCCGAACCTGCGGGGTAGCAGGGTTTTAATTATTTGAACCTTTAAAAAAAATTAAATTTAAAGAGCTTATAAATCTTATAGGGCAGATTTCTATGCACCCCATTAGGGGATGGGGCTACACTATTGCCAGGATATCACTTTCCCTCATAATGAGGTACTCCGTGCCTTCAATGGTGATTTCGGTGCCGGCGTATTTACCATACAAAACTGTATCGCCTGCTTTTACTGTTACAGGTTCATCTTTTTTACCCGGGCCTGCTGCCAGTACTGTACCACGCTGTGGTTTTTCTTTTGCAGTGTCAGGAATAATAATACCACCTGCCGTTTTTTCTTCTGCAGCAGCAGCTTGTACAATTACCCTGTCGTGCAATGGGGTAATACTTAACTTTTTTGCCATAATTGTATTGATTTTTTGTTAGTTGATTTAACGCCGGTTTTTTTAACCGGGCAGCAAAGCTACGCTAATATTGTACCAAATGGCAGTAAAAGAATTGTTGTCAGTTTTTATGACAATAACCGGAGTATGCATTGATGTATAATGAAAAATAGTCAGCGAAATTTTAAAATGCTTCACATGTTTTGTCAGTGTATCAGCGGATGCGGAAAAGATTTAATGGTGATTTTGAGGTAAAGAAAATAAAAAATTGAATGTATAAAAGCTGTGGTTTTATCAGCAGACTTTATATGGCATTTAACCGTACATTTGCGCTTCAAAACAAAGGGGCAGATACATGATTAGCAGGCGAAACATCAGGGTGAAAGTAATGCAGGCACTGTACACATTAGACAGCAGCGGCATTGAAATAAACACAGCCGAGGCCAACAAATTACTGAACAAACAAATCAGCCAGTCTTCCAGGTTATTTATCTACCTCATTTACTTTGTGTGCGAAGTAGCACGGTACGCAGAAAAGGATGCTCACAAAAAAGCATCTAAACATTTGCCAACTGCGGGTGATTTAAACATCAATACCAAAATAGCAGGCAACGAGTTGCTTTGGAAAATTGCTGAAATTCCTTCGTACAATGCATTGCTTAGTGATATAAAACCTGCATACCTGCTGGACGCTGAATTGCTGAAAAAAATATACCAGTCATTAATTGCATCGGAAGAATATGCAGATTATATAACCGCTGAAAGCAGGGATAAAAAATCAGAAAAAAATATTCTTGAATTTATATTTACTGATTTGATGCTGCCCAACCCGGACTTTATTACTCATGTGGAGGAATTATTTATTAACTGGCATGATGATGCAGAAATGATGAATATGCTGGTGATGAATTTTTTACAAAAACCGCATGCATATGATTTCAATGAATTTGTAAGCAAAGAAAAAATGGAGTTTGCCAAAAGCCTGCTGCAGACAGTGATTGAAAAAAAAGAAATAAGCATGGAACTGCTTAAGCCAAAATTAAAAAACTGGGATGCAGAAAGAATAGCAGCACTTGATTTAATTATTATACAAATGGGCATTTGTGAGTTTCTTTATTTTGAAACAATTCCTACCCGTGTTACCATTAACGAATACATTGATTTGGCAAAAGAATACAGCACACCGCAGAGCGGGCAATTTATCAACGGCATTTTAGATAACATACACAAAGAACTTACCGCACAGGGAAAGATTGATAAAAAAACTTTTAAGAACAGTACATTGTAACACGGTATGCAGGCGAACAATACAAAAATATTTATTGCTTTTGTTGGAATGACGACATTATTTTTTTCGTGTGATGTAAGAAGAAAAGATAAGGTGGTGGATGACAATGTAAGGCAGATGGAAATGGCATTGAAAGATTCTACAGAGGTGCAGGGCATTGACACCACTTACAATTTTGGCAACATAAAAGAAGGCGAAAAAGTCGCATTTAGTTTCCGGTTTAAAAACATTGGAAAAAAACCACTCGTAATTACCGACGCTTTTGCAAGCTGCGGCTGTACTGTTCCAGAAAAGCCGGAGAGACCTGTGCTGCCGGGAGAAATAGGTTTATTAAAAGTAGTGTTCAGCAGCAAGGGTAAGGCCGGCCACCAGGAGAAAGCAATAACAGTACAGTCCAATGCCAGCCCCACTTTTCCTGCATTAAAACTTGTGGGTGAAGTGGACAATTCAGTTAAATAATTTTTTACTAAACAATACAAACAACATGCAATTACAAAGTATTTTTTTGATGATGGATCCGCAGGGAAAAGGCAGCAGCAGTTTTTCGCTGATATTTATGGGACTGATGATTTTAGTGTTCTGGATGTTTATGATTCGTCCGCAGGCTAAAAAAGCAAAACAGCAAAAAACTTTTATCAATGATTTAAAAAAAGGAGATAAGGTGGTAACCATTGCCGGTATCCATGGCAGCATTAACAAAGTAAATGAAGATGGAACCATCAGCCTGGAAGTAAGCCCCGGCAGCTACCTTAAAGTGGAAAAAAGCACCATTAGTATGGAAATGAGTGCAGGCCTTAATAAGCAGGTGGCGGAAACGAAATAGTGAATGGTGAAGGGTGAAGGGTGAATGGGCAATGGTGAATGGTGAATGGGCAATGGTGAATGGTGAATGGTGAATGGTGAATAGGCTGTAACAATTGCTGGGAGAGGGCTTAGGCATTCGTACTAACTCTATACCGGGTAGCATTAATATTTTACAATCAGTCCAAAAGTCGTATGCGCTTTTGGACTTTTATATTTTAGCTACATTTGAAATGTTATTTTCTTGGACAACATTTCTGCAACAAATAAATCGAATGCTAAGAGCAGGATTAACAGGCGGCATAGGAAGTGGTAAAACTACTGTGGCTAAAATATTTGAAGTGCTGGGCATACCGGTGTATTATGCCGATGATGCATCTAAAAGGCTTATGAATGAAGATGACACATTGAAACAAAAAATTAAATTTCATTTTGGCGAAGATGCTTACAGTAATGGTTTACTCAACAGGCCTTTTATTGCGAGCATAGTTTTTAATAATCCGGAAAAACTGGCACTGCTGAATTCCATCGTACACCCCTGCACACTTAATGATGCAGCAATGTGGATGAAAAAACAAACCGCTCCTTATGCCATAAAAGAAGCTGCCCTCATTTTTGAGAGCGGTTCACAGGAACATTTGGATAAAACAATTACTGTTTATGCACCTGCTGCTGTAAGGATACAAAGGGTAATGCATCGGGATAATATTAAAAGAGAAGAAGTTATCAGCCGGATGAATAAGCAGGTTGATGAAAATATGAAAATGCGCTTATCCGATTACGTTGTATATAATAACGATGAGCAACTGCTGATACCACAGGTAATAAAATTGCATCAAACGCTGCTGTCGCTGTCCTCAGCGTAGGCGCAACTCATGTCTTTTCAAAAAAATTTTAATCTCGGGCAACATTTTCTCCAATGCTGTGGCAGCATCCATTTATTTTAGTTTTGCCAGTGCTTCTTTTATTCTTACCCATGCCCTCTCTATATTTTGCATGCTGTTGGCAAATGAAAAACGTACGCACTTGGGTTCGCCAAAAGCCTCTCCCATTACAGAAGAAACATGGGCAGTATTTAAAAGGTACATGGCAAAATCTGCAGAATTGGTAATTACATTTTCGCCATTTGTTTTTCCATAATAATCGCTCACATCAGGAAAGATGTAGAAAGCGCCTTCGGGTTCAGCACATTTTATACCGGGTATATCTTTTACTATCTCCATCACTTTTGCCCGGCGGCGTGTAAATTCTTCCGTCATCTCAAGCGATGGTTTTAAGTCGGTGGTAAGTGCCACCACGGCTGCTTTTTGTGTAATGGAACAGGTGGCGCTGGTAAACTGTCCCTGTAGTTTTTCGCATGCTTTTGCAATGTCTGTATTGGCTGCAATGTAGCCAAGCCTCCACCCCGTCATAGCAAAACCTTTGCTCAATCCGTTTATCAAAATTACCCTGTCTTTTATATCGCTGAATTGTGCAATGCTTTCATGCTTACCAACAAAATTGATGTACTCATAAATTTCATCTGCAATGATATATATGCCGGGATATTTGCGAAATACTTCTACCAAGGCTTCCAGCTCAGCTTTGCTGTATACTGCTCCCGATGGATTGCAGGGAGACGAAAACATAAATAATTTTGTATTGGGTGTAATGGCGGCTTCCAGTTGCGCCGCAGTTATTTTAAATCCGCTTTCCAGTGAGGCATGAATTTCCACCACGGTTGCCCGTGCAATTTTTACAAGTTCAGAATAGGTAACCCAGTAAGGTGTGGGTATAATTACTTCATCGCCTTCATCGGCTATTGCCAGAATGGTATTGGCTAAACTTTGCTTGGCACCGGTGGAAGTAACAATGTTTTCCGGTTTATAATCCAGGTTATTGTCTCTTTTTAATTTAGTGCATACCGCTTCTCTTAAATCTAAAAAACCAGGCACCGGCGTATAGTGGCTCCAGTTATCCTGAATAGCTTTTATAGCGGCATCTTTAATGTGCTGAGGTGTGTCAAAGTCAGGCTCACCAAGGCTCAGGTCAATTACATCTACGCCTTTTGCTCTCAGCTCACGGCCCAGTTTGGCCATCTTTAAAGTTTCAGGTTCTGCAAAACGATCTAATAAAGTTGATAACTGCATATAAATATTTTGGATGGCGAAATTACAAGAAATGGAGAACTTTAAAAATCAAAATTTAAACAAAAACAAAATAAGATAAACCGTTTCCATCAAACCATAGCATTCTATAGAAAATATATAAGTCAATAGAAACAACAAAAGCGCCTGCTGACTGTTTTAAACTGAATGAAGATACCTTTGGCTTCTATAATATTTTTACATGCTGGCTTCACTTACTATCATCCGATACCCTAAAATATTTATTCCTTTTGCTCTTTTTGCAATGGCAATGTTCCGGCTGCCGCTTGCGTTCAATAAAAAAATTTCATTCTACAAACTAATGGGTTCGGGCAAAAATGGCAGCTTTGATAAACACCCTGACTGGCAGCAGTGGGCCATCATGGCCGTCCATCCTGCTGCAACGGAGCTGCAGTTTATTCAACATAAAAATCTAACTGATTTGTATGGCTCCTTCATCCGCAGCTGGATAAAATTTTTTAATTGCGAAACCTGGACGATACTGCTGCAGCCACTGGAAGGGCACGGCACATGGGATAAGCAACAGCCCTTTGGCCCGCTTGCCAAACAAACAGCTTATGACGGCATCATCGCTATACTAACCAGGGCGACTATACGCTTTTCCAGGCTGAACGCATTCTGGAAAAATGTAGATGCTGTTGCCCTGCAAATGCTGGGTGCAAAAGGATTTATTACCTCCGCAGGTGTGGGAGAAATGCCTTACATAAAGCAGGCAACTTTTAGCGTATGGGAAACTAAGGAGCATATGAAACAATTTGCTTACCAAATGAAAGTGCATGCAGATGTGATAAGAAAGACAAGAAAAGAAAACTGGTACAGCGAAGAAATGTTCGTCCGCTTCAGGCCAATAGCCACAATCGGCACCATTAAAGGCAAAGATCCATTGGAGGGAATGTTATAAATTTGCCCCTCACGATTGCAGCCTTCACCGGCAATTACTTCAAAAACTTACTTTTTAGTGGTTCAGCAATCTTTAAGACTGATGTATGAAGAATATAAAACTGATAGAGGTGCCCAGCGAAATTGGTGCAGGTACACGAGGTGCCAGTCTTGGCATTGAAGCTATAAAGATTGCAGCGCTTGATTTCATGAGCAATTTTTTTGTTCATTTTCCCTCAGAAAAAATAGAAGCAGAAAATAACCTGTTGTTCGAACCTATACAATCTCCCTACGCAAAGCGCATACAGGGTATCGTTACACTGTACGAAAGAGTGAGCAGTGCCGTGAAGGAATCTATAAAAGGAAACTTTTTTCCGGTAATAATCAGCGGCGACCACAGCACTTCGGGCGGAACAATTGCCGGCATTAAAATGGCTAAACCCAAAAGTAAACTCGGCGTGATATGGATTGATGCCCATGCCGACCTTCACACACCATACACCACGCCTACCGGCAATATGCATGGTATGCCCCTGGCGGCAACTATTGGAGAAGACAACCAGGATTGCAAAGTGCATGACCTTGATGATAAGACGATGCGGTATTGGGAGCAGCTAAAAAACATTGGAAAAATTTGTCCCAAAGTATTACCGGAAGATATTGTGTTTATATCACTCCGGGATTTTGAAACAGAGGAGAAAGCATTGATTGAAAAATACAATATTAAAGTAATTACCAGCAGCGAAGTAAGAAGAAACGGCGCTGAAAGTGCCAGTAAGAAAGCGCTGCGCTATCTCTCTGACTGCACAGATATTTATGTAAGTTTTGATGTGGACAGCCTCGACTCTTCCATTTCTAAAGGTACCGGCACACCCGTAAGCAACGGATTGAGGGAAAGGGAGGCAGAAGATTTAATCAGTAAGTTTATGCAAAACAGAAAAGTGTGCTGCTTTGAAATAACAGAAGTAAACCCTACCCTTGATAAAGAAAATCTGATGGCAGAAATTGCATTTAATATTCTCCAACGGAGTGTGAATGTACTTATGATGAACTGATGCCTTACTGATTCAACATGCCACATCGTTAATGAAATTATGTACTGCTAAAAGTGATATGCAATAATGCAACGTCCTTTATAAAATTAAAATCAATTTTTTTTTGAAAATATTTTATAAAAAAAAGTCTTCATTTTTCAATGCAGACTTTTTACCAGTTTCCATTAGTATTCATTAATTATTTTCGGCAGGCTCTTGCTGCTTATGCATTTTTTTTGCCAGCGTACTGTCCGGCGTTACAGCACTCATTGCCACCTGTATTTTATTTTTAATGCCCGATACAATCATATCATCACCATTCATCATTGCCTCATAACCGTCTTTGGCTACAGTGGCAGCATCTGCCAACACACCTTCCACCACTACCTTAGAATTTTCCATTTCGGCTTTTCTGAAAAAGTCTGTGTCAGTGGCTCCTGCCAAAAGTGCTGTAATAGTAACGCCAGCTTCTTTTACTTCTTCCCGAATGGCTTCTGTAAATGACTGCACAAAAGCTTTGGTGGCGTGATATACAGAATTAAGCGGCCCCGGTGTTTTGCTGGCTATAGATGATAAATTTAAAATTTTACCACGCCCATTTTTTACCATATCCTTCAAAAAAAGTTTGGTGAGTGCCACCACACTGGAAATGTGCAGGTGTATGATGTCAGGTTCTCTTTGAAGATTAGTATCAGTGAATTCTCCATATTGCCCCTGCCCGGCATTATTTATCAATATCTCTACACTCAGCCCTTTTGCTTTTACCAAATCATAAATCTCAACACAGGCATTTACATTAAATAGGTCTTTGGACACCTGAAAAATGTGTACACCGTATTGATTGCTGATATCATTGGAAACCCTTCCCAGTTCTTCATGGTGTCGTGCCACAAGTATAAGGTTGTATCCGTCAGCCGCTAATAATCTTGCTAATTCGTACCCGATGCCCGTGGTGCCTCCTGTAACCAGGGCATATTGTTGTGATGTTGTCATATACTGTACTTTTTACTTGTTATATAGGTTAATATTCCCCGGCAGTACTTCACTTCTTAATAATAAATAAACGTTCCAAAAAAATCTAATGACGAGTATTGATGATGGTTTTTCAGCAACCAATTACAAACCATTAGACATTTGCAGCTTTAACGCAATATAGCTTAGTGCAGGGAGGTACAATTCTTTACGGTAAATTATGGTTAGCAAATGAAGTGAAAAACAATGTTGAAAAAATTCCCCTTTTCTTTGTCATGATGGATTTTTTTACGCTATTATGCGTATTTTAAATTTGATAGCTTATAACCTGTCTTTAACATAGGTCAATTTTGTTTTATGATGCGGCGATGGTTTCCCCTCTGTATCCAGGTTTACGAACACAATTTTATCAATGGTAAGAATGTTGTGCCTTGTCAGTTTATTTCTTACTACACACTTCATGGTAAGCGATGTGTTGCCAAAAGATGTCGCCACAATTCCAATCTCGATAATATCGCCCTGTATTGGCGCTGCTATAAAATTAATTTCAGAAATAAATTTTGTTACCACGTGACGGTTTTCTAATTGAATGATGGCGTATAAAGCAGCCTCTTCATCAATCCATTGAAGCAGCCTTCCCCCAAATAAACTATTGTTGGGGTTAAGGTCTTCAGGCTTTACCCATTTTCTTGTGTGGAAATTCATGTTTGTATCCATAATATAAAATTATAAAAGATAAGCAGACCTCCAACCTATATAATAATGCCTAAGAATTTGGAAATAAAAAAGCCTGCAAATACTGAGATTTACAGGCTGGCTAAATTGTTTTATACAACTGGCGGAGAGTGAGGGATTCGAACCCCCGGACCTGTTACAGTCAACGGTTTTCAAGACCGCCGCGTTCGACCGCTCTGCCAACTCTCCGGGTGCAAAATAATAGTGTTGAAACCTTTCTGCCAAAAAAATATTGAGCTGCTAAGATTTTAGTGAAATTTGGAACAAAGCAGAGGCCTTAACAGTGAGTAATGGCGGGTATTGCAGGTAAATTTTTTTATGCAATTTATTTTATGGAGTTGCCTCTGATGAGCAGTAAAAAAAGACATTAATGCTTGCGAGTGTAATTCCTTTATTGTAAAAAACATTTGGAAGAGACAAGACATTAAGGTCAGCCTTCCACAAAATACATATCAATCATTCCTTTATTTTTTGCTTCAATTTTTCCCCGGTGTATACATGTAAATTTATCTTTTATCAGTTCGTATGTGCTGCCGCTGATATTTACTTTCCCAATCTGGCCGCTGCTTTCCATACGGGATGCTGTGTTAACAGTATCGCCCCAAATATCATAAGCGAACTTTTTTATACCTACTATTCCGGCTACTACCGGCCCTGTGTGCACGCCAATCCTCAATTCAAAATATGGCTGCCCGTTTTTTATTCTTTCTCTTTTATTGTTGTCAATAAACCGCACCATGTCCAGCCCGGCAGATACCACATCAAAGGGGTGCGTATTGTTGCTGACAGGCAGGCCGCCGGCACACATATAAGAGTCGCCGATGGTTTTAATTTTTTCAATGCTGTACCGCGTTACAATGCGGTCAAACTCGCTGTAGCAATGGTTAATTTCTGCCACCAGTTCTTCGGGACTAAGCAGTTCACTTGCCTGTGTAAAGTTTTTAAAATCGGTAAACAGTACCGTTACCAAATCAAAACTTTTTGCTTTTGCACTGCCTGTTGCTTTTAATTCTTCCGCCGTTTCTTCCGGCAAAATATTCAGCAGCAATTCATCACTGCGTTTCTTTTCTTTTTTAATCTTGTTGCGCTGTCTGAAAAATACAGAGGCAAATAAAAACACTACCATAAAGCCGCCAATAAATCCATTGCGTACTATTTTTTGCCGGCGTATCTGTTGCTCCTGTATTTCCTTATCCTTATTCAGCAAACTTATTTGTGATTCTTTCTTTTCAAGATCGAAAGTAAACTGAAGGGTTCCTAATTTTTTGTCGGTATTGATATTATAGATGGTATCTTTTATAGCCAGTAACAAATTTTGATACTTAAATGCATTGGCAAAATCAGACTGCCGGGAATACACTGCTGACAAGCCCTGGTAGGCATCTTTTATTTCGGTAACAGCATTCAGTGGTATGCCATAATCCAGTGATTGTTTATAGGCATCCACCGCAGCAGCCATTTCTCCCTTTTCAAAATACGCCTGTGCAAGCCCCACAAGAGACTGCGTCATATCAAGTCTTGTATCCAGTTTCTTAGCAATTTCAAAAGCATTGGTATGTGTTTTTATTGCCTTTACAAATTCTTTTTGCCGGGTATACACCCTGCCGATGTAGTTTAATGAATAGGGTAAATCCTCGGTTCCTTCATACGCTTTTACTGATTGATTTAAATAAAATAATGCCGTAGTATCATCTCCCATCTTATAATATATTTCTCCCAAATTGGCGGTGGAGGTGCCAATTAAATATTTATCGTTGATAGCGAGACTTAATTTGTATGAACGTAAAAAAAACTCAAGCGCTTTTTTGTAAGTAGCGGGCTTATTTAAATATACAGCGCCTATATTAGTAAGAGAAGTTACAATCCGTAAAGTATCACTGATATCTTCCGACATCTTTAGCGATTTTAGATGCAGTTCCAGTGATTTGGCTTCATCGCCCTGGTTAAAATACACAGCGCCCTGGTTGCTGAGCATATTGGCAACGCCTGTTTTATCACCCGTTTGTTTGTATACATCAAGTGCCTGCTGCCAGGTTTTAATGGCATCAATATATTTACCCTGCATGTAGTAGCCAATACCCATTTCCTTTAATGCCAGTGCAAGCCCGGGCTGGTAGTTAATTTGTTCTGCAAGCTGTTTGGCGACGATGGAAATTTTTACTGAAGTATCCGGATTGTCATGAAAGTAAATTTTACTCAATGCGTTCATCAGGGTTACACGTGTGGTATCGGCAATATTTCCTGCAAGCAATTTTTTTAAACTGTCTGCTTCGCCGGATTGAGCAAGGGTATTGTATGAACCAATCAGCAAAAAGGAAAAAAGAAAAAGCTTCCCGGTTTTGTTTCTCATTTTAATGGATAAATTAGGTATTGTAAAACTATGAAAGCCTGTTTAAAAAATATACAGCATTTTCATTTTAAAAAAAGAACAATAACCCAAAAACAAAGGAGGCATGTACAGCCTCCTTTGTCAGGAAAATATCAAATAGTGTTTACTGTGCTTTTATAAATTTAACTACTTTATGTTTACCATCCTGTATTACTTCTGCAAAGTACATTCCACTCCTCCACTCTGCCATATTGATTCTGATGTTACTATTGGCCATAGTTTTTTGTGCAGATAATATCTTTCCGTCCACTGAAAGTATTCTTACATGCACCGGATGTATATTGTCGCCGGACACTACAGCCAGGTTACAAAATCCAAACGCAGGGTTGGGACTAACGGTAACCGACATATCAGTTTTTACCGTTGGTTTAGAAACCGTACTCACAGCGGCTTTTGCAACCAACGAAGAAGAAACCGGCCGCAGGCAGAAGGCATCCATTTTTACATAATCGCAGCTAATGGAAGTTTGCACCCTTACTTTGGCAGTGCCTGAAGGCGCCACAGCAGTAATGCTGTAGTAAGCCAACTGACCAAAGTTTAGATCCACATTCCATGTAATGGGTACATCTGTTTGGGCCAGCACGGCACCAGTTGCACTACGGAATACAAGGCTAAGTTTAGGGCTGCAGGATAAGCCCGGTGTATGGGTGCCGGCGAAGCCTGTAAACAATACTTTAGTACCTGCTGCAAGGGTTACATCCTGGTATACAACAGATGCTCTTCCGGAAGAATTATTGAATCCATTTTTACTGCCGCAAGCCACATAGCCGGTACCGGTAGTAATGGATCCGCCGCTTGCCGTCCAGCCGGTGGTGCCGCTTTCGAAGCTGCCATTAGTTAGCAGGTTGCCGGTGGTATTTATACAGTTGCAATCCGGTAACAATCCAAAATCATAAGAATTATTTGTATTAGTATTCAGGCTGCTGCCATCTGGTTCTGCACCTGTAGTAATGGTTATGGCAAGGCCTCTTATTTCGTTGGCTACCACTACCTGTCCGTTGTCATCAAGATTTTTATTATTGTCAGGGTCTCCTCCATTGATGCTGCTGCTTATATAGCCTGCAGGCATTACGGCGCCTACAATATAATTACCCGGAGCCAGTGCAGTAAATAAATAATACCCGTTGGCATCCGTTGTTCTGGTGGCAATGGCTGCACCGTCTGCTGCATTGTCGTTGTTATCATCTTTGTACAACCTTACAGTGATGTTGGCAATGCCATTTTCTCCACTGGCATTTATTCCATTATTATCTGTATCATACCATACCCTGTTGCCCAACTGTAATACGGAAGGTATGTAGCCTGCATCCACAGTAATATTTGCCTGGTTGGCTGCTAATACAATACCAGTAACAGTTCCGCCAGCAGGATCACTGTCTTTGGTATCATCTGTACCCACATTACTTAATGTGGGTGTAAACCCTGCAGGTGTTGTAAACGAAACGCCGTATGTACCGGCAGCAAGATTGCCGAAGCTGTAGGCACCATTGGTAACCGTAACAGTAGTGGCCAGTACAGTGCCTGCGCTGTTCAGCAGCCTCACCGTTACACCCGCAATACCCGGCTCCTTAGAATCCTGCAGGCCGTTTGCATTTACATCACTGAATACAAAATTGCCTATAGAAGCACAATTGGCTGGAGACAAAATCGCTATCGCTGCAACAGCTACGCAGCCTACGCTATTTTTTGCTGTTACATTGTATCTACCCGGAGCAACACCTGTAAAGATACCCGTGGTATTGGTATAGGTAGTTCCATTGATACTAAAGGTTAATCCTGTTTTTGAAGAGGTAACAGCAATAGTACCTGTGACACATGCACAAGTTGGTTGTGTTATTAATATTGTTGGCGTGGATGGTACGGGTGGTGCAGGATTGATGACTACATTACCAGATGCAATGGAAGTACAACCAGCAGCATTTTTCACTGTAAATGTATAACTGCCTGCAGCAAGTCCGCTTACAGTGGCAGATACCGTACTGCCTGTTGTTATTACATTACCAGGCGTTCTTGTCAATGTCCATGTACCGGATGGTAAACCACTCAACAGCACTGAACCTGTGGATGACACGCAACTTGTTTGGGTGATGGCACCCACCGCCGGAGCAGATGGTGTAGCTGGCTGTGCATTGATCTGTACACTGCCCGATGCTGCTGAAATGCAGCCTGCAGCATTGGTTACTTTAAATACATAATTACCGGTGGCTATACCACTAATGGTTGCTGTACCTGTATTACCTGTTGTGGTAAATGTGTTAGGCGTACTGGTTATAGTCCATGGCCCTGATGGTAAGTTTGAAAGTATTACACTTGCTGTAGCCAGTGTACATGTGGGCTGTGTAACAGTACCCACTTCCGGCTTTAATGGTGTAATGGGTTGTGTATTGATAATTACATCAGCGGATGATGATGAAGTACAGCCTGCAGCATTGGTTACCATAAATGTATAAGTACCTGCAGGTATTCCGCTAATAGTGGCCGATGTTGTATTGCCCGTGGTTACTGTGTTGCCGGGTGATGTGGTTACCGTCCACGAACCTGAAGGCAACCCATTAAGTATAACAGCACCAGTGGATGAGGCACAGCTCGTTTGTGTAACAATGCCAATTAAAGGAGCCGCCACCACGGGAGGTTCTGTAACTATCACCGGGCCGGATGATGCAGTACAAAGTTTATCATCCATTACTGTAATAGTATAAGGTGTTGCTGATGCACTTACGGTGAAGCTGTTGCCAGCCTGATAATTAAAGCCGCCATCAATGCTGTACTGGAAAGCACCATTGCCTCCGGAAGCATTTACGGTAAGCGTGGTGGTGCCGCCATTACACTCAATTGTGCCTGGGGTAGCCGTTGCCGTAAGTAAAGGCCCAACTGTAAGCGTACCGTTTTGATACACTACTGTGTAATTGGGAACAGCGTCTTTCAATACCACATCAGAAGGCACAATCGGGTAAGTGCCGTCAGCGAGATTTCCACTGCCCACGTTTACATTCGAATTATCCAACACCGTAAACAAAGGCCCGCTTTCTATTATCGTTTCATTCTCATCTTCAAACTGGTAAATAAAATTATCATTTGTATAAACGGGTTGCACGCCTGCACAACCTGCAACCGTGTCTCTTGCTTTTACGTACAGTGTTTCCGGTACAATGTGCAGGTTGCCCAATCCATAAGTGATATCAAAATTTTCTGATAACAACACGCCCGGGCCTATCAGCCAGTCCCCAACTGTATATCCTGACACCATGTTCATGGACTGGTAGCCACTTACAGAATCGCCGCTGTTGTCATATACATCCAGTGAATCCACAATCAATAATACATTTTCATTGGTTTCATCATTAAATGTATTGCTGTTTACAGCCTGTTTGCCATTTACTGCCTGCTTGCCATTTACCAGCAACTGACCATTTACAGCCGCTTTGCCATTTACAGCCTGCTTGCCATTTACAGCAGCTTTGCCGTTTACAGCCTGCTTACCATTTACCGCCTGCTTGCCATTGTAAATAACCGCATTGGCAGAATCCAACTGGTAATCAAATATTGATTCAGGAGCCACAGGAATAAAGTATGTGGTATCAAATGCAATTCCATTTACTGCCTGTTTTCCGTTTACAGCCTGCTTGCCATTTACAGCAGCTTTGCCACTCGCCATAAAACTCATGTTGATAAAATCTGCCGCTGTTAAAGTTATACCATTCACGGCCTGTTTGCCATTGATTAATATAACAGCATCCGACATGGCAGACTGGTGATCGGCAGCCAGTGCATTCAGGAAAGCAGCTCTTTCTGACTCACTGACTTTTGATGCATCGTAATCATAATTAAATTTGATCTGCTTTCCCTTTATTGATTTTCCGTAAATCAATGTAGTATCTCTTGGTGTGACAGTGATGGGCATACGTTTAATATTTAGCAAACCATCCACAAACTGGTAATTATACAATGCCGACAAGGCCAGTGATGCTGGGTTTGATAAATCAGTAACTGCTGATGCCCCCCTGCGGTAATACAAACCAAT
>JAYWIB010000115.1:0-4592 GCA_043789265.1 Chitinophagaceae bacterium | reverse complement strand
TCAGTATGCCGATTAGAAAATATTACAAACAATGCTGTGCCACAGAAAGTAGCAGAGAAAAAAAACTTTGCCCAGAAAACTGCGCCATCTTTTCCTTTCGTTACAGCCCCATGTATTATTTTATGATCACCAAAAGCAGCACAGCAAAAGCTGGAGATGATTAAAAGAGCGGTGATAAAAAAGGTGAAGAGGCTTATAGTGGTTAGGTGTTTCATTGAATCGAAATATTGTTGTAGGGATTTACCACATTTTGTATTTTTTTATTAATGGATATTTTTTATAATGTACTTTTCCTTTTATCATACTTTACTTCTTCAACCATTGCCAAAATTGAGAAGCTCTTGATACATGCTCACCATGACATGTACCAAAACGTTTGTGATTTTACCTACTATTGCTTATGTTATAGGAGACCCCTAAAAACCAGCCACTTTTAAAAGCCTTTTTTACTAAATCTGATTCCTGAATATTTACGAAGTCTTTTTTGATGTAATCTTTGCTAACATCATACTTTGGTTTTATTACATTAATACTGCTTGCAGCTCTGCCGAAAGTAAAGATTAACCTGCTTTGCTGACCACATATCAATGATAAGCCACCAAAATAAGAAGCGTTAGTAAGATCATTCGGATTGGTGGATAAACCTACTGTTAAAGCTGGCGTAAACCACCCCCCAAATTTTATGTATCCATGTATATACGCCGCAATGGAAGGCATAAAATTATTTGCACCTTTTTTTTCAATAATTTCCACTTGACTACTATCACTAGAAAGACTTTCGAGAGGTGTATCAAAATGATAATCTTTTTCTCTTAACGTACTAAACATAAATGCACCGCCCACACTAAAATTTACTTTAAAATTACCTTTTACTGGTACAGAATAATCAAACTTTCTCACATTGGAATTTTTTATTCCGTATTTGGTTATTAAAGAAGCAAATCTTGCAGAGGTCTTTGTTTCAATTGTATAAACAACAGAATCTTTTACCAATAATGCAGCAGGTGCGGCTACTGTAAAGCAATCCTCATTTTTCAAATTTGTAATTATAGACATTAGTCCTTTTGAAAGAATTTGAGGATTCAAACTATTAAAATGACGATACAAAGTATCAGCAAATCCTTTAACAATGCTGTCAGATTTGATTGAAATGCCATCATAGTAACGAGCCTTAAATAAAGATGATTCGAGCTCTGCGTAAGCAATCTGAAGATTGCGGTAAGCCTCATCCATTTCATTGTTATAAACCCAAAAATACGGGCTTAAATGACACAAAAACGAATCAAGGCATCCTTGTCTTTCACCAATGGTATAATTATTTAAACTTTCAAGAATTTGTTGTCTTGTACCGTCTTGTAGAATTTTAATAATTGCATTTTCGCAAATATCAAAATAGCTCTGCAATGATTTTGTTTTGTTGAAAAATGCATTTGTAAGGTCATGAAAAGATTCTTTTTTCTTTGTAAAAACGTCCACTTTTCTTTTTTCTCTTCTTATTGCTGAAAATTCATCATCAATCTGGTCCTTTACCACAGCACGTACAGCAAAATTATTTGAAGTCAAATCGCCGGATTGATTTTTATAGTAAACTTCCTCTACATCAGATAATTTGGAAATTTCATTTTTTATAATTCGTTTTTCTGCTGCAGAGGCAGATATTTTCTTAAGAAGCGAATCGGCTGCATCCTCCGCACTTTTAGGTTCTGGTTTTTTTTCAGGAACTGCTGCACTGCTTTTTGCAGTATCTAATGCAGTTTTGTTTTCTGAAAGTTTTAGTAGAGCCGATGTAAACATCCGCATCTCCATTGTGTCAACAAGTCCCCCATCATTTACCTGCCGTGGTGTTATATTTACATCATATAAAAAAGGGTTGATGATAACTTTAAAATTTACCCAGTTATTGTACCATAGTTTTCGGACAGTTTTATATGTAATCGTTTTTTTATCCCTGCTTGAATGCATTTGATATACAGATGCCATAGGCTCCATAGTTTTGCTATCAAAATTGTATAAAATCAAACCCTCTTTTGCGTAATTTCTTTTTATAACACGTATGGCTTTAGGGACTTCAGGTATTGGATCCTGTGCCTGTAAAATCATTGAGTAGCATAGCAAAATAGCTATACTGAGTATTGCTTTTTTCATGTTAAAGCTTTTAAAAAAATGATGAAAAATATTTATTCATTGTCAATTTTTTCTTTGCACGGGCATTAATACACCAGCCAGTGCGCCAATGGCAGTGGAGGCTACAGCAGTAAAAATGGTAAGGATATTTTGATTATTCGCTGCTTTATCAAAAAGAGCCATTAACAACAAACCTGTTACAATTAGTATCACTGTTGAAATAAGTGAAGCTACAACCAGCCTGTAAATTCTGGTATCGGGTATTTCTCCGGCTATTTTTACTTTATCCATTGCGCCAGAAGGATCAGCTTTCATCTCATTTTGTAAGGATGTATCTGTTTTTAATGCTTCAACAAATTCCTGCGAACTTTTAAAGTTGAATGCCATGATATAGTTGTTTTAATTTTTTAATTAGGATTTGTGATATTTAAAGCAAATTTCTCTAACGCAAAATTCCACCAACCATCCAATGATATCAAGCGTGCTTTAGCCCATATAAAAAAGGTGAAAAAACGTTCAATCAAGATTAAATCACCTTTACACATTTGGGTTTTATTTCAGAAATTCGTTTGATAAAATAAAACTCCACACTTAAAACCTTCAATTATGAAAAAGATTATCAAAGCCTATTTCTATGTAACAGTATTGGTTTGTTTTTATTCATGTAATAATGCTTCAAAAGAGGCTCCTGCCGATAAGGAGAATCCAACTGCTACTATGGATAACGCTGCTAAACTTAATTTAGATGACCTTAATCTGTTCACTGATAGTGTATGCATAGATGCTGGCGGACTTGCAAATTTCATTATCAGCGAAACATTTGCTCGTTCAATGATGGTTCATTATGATACCATCTACGGGCGTGATGACAGCCATAGACCAATCAATGCAATGAAAAATAATTATTGGATAGATGCATGCACAATAAATGCCATCGCATCTTTTTTAAAATCCTCAGGAAGGCATGACGGCATACGAATTAAATTTGGTTGCGAAAAGGATGATGACACTGCTACTTTCCCCGGTCAACAATATAAAAAGAAAACAACTTTTTTTATTTTTGCTACCACCATTAGGCCAAATCCTTCGGATCCATCCAATCCCGATCATACCAATGATAATTCACTTACAATTCCAATTAGCTCTTGCACAAATGGCTCAGAATTTATTAAACCTTTTGCATATGCGAATGAAAAAATGCTGGCTTTTGATAAAACATACCGCAAGCATCTGGCTCCGGGGGGCAGGGCCTTAAAAGATTCATTGTCCTTTGGAGTTTGGATAGATTCATGTGTGATTTCTTATTTGGATAAATTAATAAAAACACCCAGATTGCAACTCGATGGAGTAAATGTAAAGTTGGGAGCATATTTTGAAAAAATACCTAATCTTAAGAGCCAGGTTTATTCTAATCAGAGTACAATTATGATGGTGCCTACCAGTCCTGATGGAACTAGTCATAGGGATAATTGGGAAGTGACAGGAGCATTTGAAGCTGCATTTCAAAAAAAGTTTTTTAACCGAGCCCTCAACCACGGCCAACTATGTCCAAATCAATGTAATTAAATAATGTTTCCACTGCCTGCAAATATTTATGCTGAAATAGCAGCTTTCTTAACCAGTGTAATTTTTTGGCCGCAGTTAAGGCTTACAAAATTGCGCTGGTTACCGTTGTTTTTATTTTTCATTGTGGGAGTAGAACTGACAGGCAGGCACATTTATAAATCCATGCATCAGCCCAATGCATGGATTTATAATATCAGTGTACCGGTTGAATATCTCTATTACAGTTATTTGTTTTATACTTTTTATTCAAGAAAAATTTACCGCTATGCTGCCTGTTTATTTATTGCAGGTTTTACTGTATGGGTTATCATCAGCATATTTTTTATTTCGGGCATTTATACATTCAATGATAATTTTTTAAAAGCGGGCAGCATCAGCATGGTGTTGTTTTGCCTGCTTTATTTTATTGAACTGCTGATGGCAGATGAAATGATAAATCCATTTACGCAGCCAATGTTTTGGATAGCCTGCGGATTGTTTTTATTCAATGCAGGTGAATTTGCTTACGATACTTTTTCGCATATACTTATGAAAAAATGGATGTATGGAAAAAAGCTTTTTGCACAAATCAATAATAACCTGATTTTTGTTCTTTATTCTTCCATTATCATCGCAATCATTTCAGCAGCATGGATACCAAAGGAGAAGACATAAATATTACCATCATCTATCTTACGCTGGGCTTTTTTCTCTTTGCGCTGTTTATAATTTTTTTTATTGCCATTTACAGGTTCAGGCTCAACCGTTACCTTAAAGATAAAATACAGATGAAAGCTAATTTTGATAAAGAACTTCTCCAAACCCAAATAGAAATACAGGAACAAACCCTCAAAAATATTTCAGAAGAAATACATGACAATGTAGGCCAGATACTCAGCCTTGCAAAGCTGCACCTCAATACT
>JAYWIB010000114.1:0-4618 GCA_043789265.1 Chitinophagaceae bacterium | reverse complement strand
CCTTCCAGTCGTTTTTTTACTATGGAGCATTTAATAATGATGCTGCTGGCGTGGATACTGGTACATGTGGGCAGGGTGGCTGTAAAAAAAGCTGCTGCAGACAATGCAAAACACAAAAAGATGCTGATGTATTTTGGACTCGCCATTGTATTGATCATCGCTTCTATACCGTGGCCTTTCAGGGAAGCAATTGCCCGGCCGCTGTTAAGAGGTTTCTAAAAGTTTTTCAATAGATAATAATTTTAAACAGCAATAAATACCTGCCCTTATATAAACCCCTTTTATAAAACAGCAACTGAATAAAATGGCTGCATCAAAAAAAAAACCAACCATCCTCATCACCAACGATGATGGCATTACCTCACCAGGCATCCGCAATTTGGTGGAAGCAGTAAAACACCTTGGTAAAATAGTAGTGGTGGCGCCGGATAAAGCACAAAGCGGAATGGGGCATGCCATTACCATCGGCCAGTTGCTGCGGATGAATAAGGTAGATTTATTTGACGGCATAGAAGCCTGGCAAACCAGTGGTACACCCGTAGATTGTGTAAAACTGGCGGTAGATAAAATACTGCATGGCAAACCTGATCTTTGCCTTAGCGGCATCAACCATGGCGCCAATCATTCCATTAATGTAATATACAGCGGCACTATGAGCGCCGCCATGGAAGCCTCTATTGAAAGCATACCCAGCATTGGATTTTCGCTGCTGGATTATAATTATGAAGCTGACTTTGCCCCGGCAAGAACCTATGTAACCAAAATTGTAAGCAGTCTTTTACAAAAGAAATTAGACAAGCATCTGCTGCTGAATGTAAACATACCTTCTATACCACTGGAACTTATAAAAGGAGTAAAAGTATGCAGGCAGGCGTATGCTAAATACGAAGAAGATTTTGAAGAAAGAAAAGATCCACATGGAAAAAAATATTACTGGCTTACCGGCAGCTTTGTAAATTTTGACAAAGGAAAAGATACAGATGTGTGGGCGCTCGAAAACAATTATGTAAGTGTGGTACCCGTACAGTTTGACCTTACCAATTATGCATTAAAAAAACAGTTGGAAAAAACCTGGAAAATAAAATGATTTTTAGAAAAGATAATTTTTGGATGGGGGCAGCTATGGGTTTAATAGCTCCTGTTATTGGCTTGCTGATATTTAAAATATACAAGCTGGGTGTGTTTAGTATAAAAGAAACCATTCAGTTTTTATACCTGGAGCCGGGCTACAGAACATTATCTGTAAGCCTGAGCCTTTCTTTATTGATAAATGCATTGTTATTTACCCTGTATATTAATAACCATAAGGATAAAACAGCAAAGGGTATTTTTGCAGCTACGTTATTGTACGGACTTTTTGTACTGATAATAAAAACTTTTGGTTAACCATATTAAAACAGGCTTATGAATAACCATCCCTGGTTTAAAGACTGGTTTAACTCTCCTTACTATCATCAACTTTATTTTAACAGAGACGAGCAGGAAGCTGCGTCATTTATTGATGCGCTGTTAGCACATCTGCAGCCGCCCGCAGGCTGCCGTATGCTGGATGTGGCGTGCGGCAAAGGACGCCACTCTGTACATTTAGCACAAAAGGGTTTTGATGTAACGGGTATAGACCTGAGTGAAGACAGCATTGCAGAAGCCCTACATCACCAGGCAGAAAGTTTACGTTTTTACAGACACGACATGAGGCTGCCGTTCAGTATAAATTATTTTGATTACGCCTTTAATTTTTTTACCAGCTTTGGTTATTTCAACACAAGGAGGGAACATGACAATGCCATCCGCACCATTGCCCAGTCATTAAAAAATACAGGCTGCTTTGTAATGGATTACCTGAATGTACACTATGCAGAAGACAATCTGGTACACCAGTTTGAAAAGGAAATAGATGGCGTAAATTATTTTATTACCAAATGGTTTGATGAAACACATTTTTATAAAAAAATAGTGGTAGAAGATGAAGCACTGGATACACCGCTTCGGTACACAGAAAAAGTTGCTAAGTTTTCGCTCGGCGATTTTACAGAGATGTTTGCTTACCAGCGCCTGCAGATACAGGAAGTATTTGGCGACTATAATTTTTCGCCGTACCATATAAAAAAATCGCAACGGCTTATTATGATTGCAAAAAGATATTGATTGATCAGCATTGTGTGGAGCTAGTAACTTTGATGCTGCCATTGCAACAGCTCTTTTTAAAAAATGATCTCCCCGTTAAAACAGCTTCCTTTTCATAAACATTTTCCCCTATTTTTGTCACCAACTAATTAATCACTATGGCAGTTTTAGTAAATAAAAATTCCAAAATTATTGTACAGGGCTTTACGGGTACAGAAGGTACTTTTCATGCAACACAAATGATTGAATATGGTACCAGTGTGGTGGGTGGTGTTACCCCGGGCAAAGGAGGAACCATGCATCTGGATAAGCCGGTGTTTAATACAGTTGCAGATGCAGTAAAATCTACAGGAGCTGATGTAAGTATCATTTTTGTACCACCAGCTTTTGCCGCAGACGCCATCATGGAATCAGCAGATGCAGGCATAGCCTTAGTGGTATGTATTACCGAAGGCATTCCTGTGCAGGACATGGTAAAAGTTAAAAATTTTTTACTCGAAAAAAATACCCGCCTTATAGGGCCCAACTGCCCCGGTGTAATTACGGCAGATGAATGCAAGGTGGGCATTATGCCAGGCTTTATTTTTAAAAAAGGAAAAATTGGTATTGTGTCTAAGTCAGGCACCCTTACTTACGAAGCCGCCGATCAGGTAGCCAAAGCAGGCCTGGGCATATCCACTGCCATTGGTATAGGCGGCGACCCCATCATTGGCACCACTACCAAACAAGCTGTGGAATTATTTATGAATGATCGAGAAACTGATGCAATCGTAATGATTGGAGAAATAGGCGGCGGCATGGAAGCTGAAGCTGCCAACTATATTAAATCAACAGGCAATAAAAAACCAGTAGTAGGTTTTATCGCCGGACAAACAGCACCACCGGGCCGCCGCATGGGTCATGCCGGCGCCATTGTAGGCGGCGCAGATGATACCGCTGCAGCTAAAATGGAAATAATGAAAGCATGCGGTATACATGTAGTGGACAGCCCTGCAGATATTGGAAAAACAATGGCAGAAGCTATGCGTAAATAAAGGTATTTAGAATATCCAAACATGACCGCCCACTCAAGGAGAAGAAAACAGGGTACAGTCTTGAACAGGCAATCGACATTTTAAAATCAATATTATCCGTTGAACGTAACACTCCTTACTCAAACAAGCTTTATAAGAATTAATTTTAAACAGTACAAAAAGTGCTGGCTGCTCAATTTAACTTGCACCTATAGCTTGGGTAACCCCATCTCACAAGAGAGGACTATTGAACCGCATCATTTAATCTGGACTTACTATTAAAGACAATGATAAATCCGGCAGCCTGATGGATATTTTTTCCGAAGAATTTTTACAGGAATTCGTAGCATTTTCGGATGAGTGTTTGAAGAAAGCTGGGTTGGTGGATTTGAATGAGAAGTTGAAAGAGTTAGATAGTAAATGATTTTGGATTTTTAATCCTTTTGTTAAAGTGTAAACATAAATAATACAATTTTTAAAGCCACCTTCCCAAACACTTCCTGCTTCTTCATCCAAATTCCCTTATAACTCTTCTTCATTTTTTTATCCAAAAAACTACGGTCAATCAAATTCATCACTTCCTCATTTTTACTGCTGAAAAGTTTAAAGCTGTTATAATAAACCTTTTCATTTATCCGCAGAGTTTCGGCCAGTGCCTTAAAGTCGTTAAGTTTTAGTTTTGCTTTTTTACCATTCAACGAAAGGGCTAATTCTTCTTCGTCTTTTGGGTTAAGCAGGTTGACATTCAGCAAGTCATACGCCGGGCTTAGTACAATACCTTCGGGTTGGTGCATTAATGAAAAATTCTTTAAGTGCATATCGTTGTTACCGCACAGGTAACTGAATAATACCAGTTCAAAATACCTAAGCAGGTCAAGCCTTTTATGGCAATAATGAGCTACCAATTTACCGACTTTTTCATAAGAGCTTTTGTATTTGTTTTCTGTTAAAAATTCTGACAACTGGCACAGGTCTTCTATGTGTATTTTCTTGCCTTCAACCCTGTCGAAACGCCTGGCAATATACACCACACTGCCATTGCTGGCCTGCAGCAGGGTATGCTCACACACGGGTATTTTAAACAGTTCGGCCAGGTGCATGTAAGGTCTTCAGTTTCCGGCATCATGGAGTAACCGTGATGCTGCGGCTTTAAAATAAATTCTCCCCAAAGGCCAACAATCGTTAAGCGGCTGTGGCCTTTTTCTTTTTTCAGTGTAAGAGATAATTTGGGCTGCACTCCAGTAACCGCTATCCGCTGGTTAACGGTTTGTTCGGCCAGTGATTCAATCAATGCATCATCCAGTTGAAGCGTTGGCGCTTCCGGCGTACCGAAAAACTTTTTGGCACAAGCCGGATGGTATTGAGTATCCCCAGCATCTTTATTGTATATTCCGATGATGATACCCCCTGGTACCGATGATGGTATCCCCCTATTTAGAGGAACCAATAAATGAAAGAGCTTTAGGTGGGTTATGAAGATA
>JAYWIB010000113.1:0-4645 GCA_043789265.1 Chitinophagaceae bacterium | reverse complement strand
TTGCCAAATATCTTTGTAAATCCTCTCACATCTTCTCCTGTCCAGCCATTGTTCATCTCTCCATACTTCCCAAACTTTGCACTCATCAAATCATACTTCGATTCAATGCCGGTGATTTGAAAACGGTATGGCTTCAGTTCCACAAACACTTTTCCGGTTACGTTTTGCTGTGAGTTCACAAAGTACGCTTCAATGTCCCTCATCACCGGGTCGAGTATCTGCCCTTCATGCAGCCAGTTGCCATAGAACAATGCCAACTGGTCTTTCCAGTTCAGTTGCCATTTGGTGAGCACATGTTTTTCCAATGCATGATGTGCTTTCAAAATTATCATTGGTGCCGCCGCTTCAAAACCTACACGGCCCTTGATACCGATAATCGTATCACCAATATGGATATCCCTTCCAATGCCAAACGCACCGGCAATGCTTTGCAAATATTGAATTGCATCAGAAGGATGTGCAAAGGATTTATCATTTGCAGTTTTCAGTTCGCCCTTTTCAAATTCAAGAACAATATTTTCTGTTTCAGTTTTTGTCACTTGAGTCGGCCACGCTTCTTCCGGCAGCATGCCATTGCTGCTCAGTGTTTCTTTTCCGCCCACGCTTGTTCCCCACAAACCTTTATTGATGGAGTAAACAGATTTTTCAAAATTCATCTGCACATCATACTTCTTCAGATAAGCAATCTCTTCTTCCCTGCTCAGTTTCATATCACGGATGGGTGTGATGATTTCAACGCCCGGAATCATGATATTAAAAATCATATCAAACCTCACCTGGTCGTTGCCGGCGCCGGTGCTGCCATGTATCACTGCATCCGCACCTGTTTTTTTCACATGCTCCGCAATGCACAGTGCCTGGCTCAATCTTTCCGCACTCACACTTAATGGATAGGTGTTGTTCTTCAGACAGTTTCCAAAAATCAGATAGCGGATGATATTGTTGTAATAACTTTTAACCGCATCAATGCTGGTATGCGTTTTCACACCCAGCCTGTATGCATGCGCCTCAATGCGGTTCAGTTCATCCACATCAAAGCCGCCGGTGTTCACAATCACCGAATGAATTTCGTATCCTTTCTCCACAGAAAGATACTTTGCACAAAACGATGTGTCCAGCCCGCCGCTGAAACCCAGCACTACTTTTCTGCCCATGCCCTGTTATACTTTGGTTTGAAAAAATATTTTATTGCCATCTTCAGCACATTGCCGTCATTGCCTTCCTGTTTTCTTGTAAACCATTTCAACAAACGGCTCTGCCTTATCTCCATCAGCCGCTCATAAATTTTTGAATTCTTTTTAAAGTCTTCCTTTGTTTCCTCAGGCTCGCTGTGGTCGGCAGGGTCGTACAGCATGGCTGTACACATGCAGTTTTTGCGTTCCTTGCTCATCAGTATGTCATAGTTCACACAGCTTTTGCAGCCAGCCCAAAACTCTTCATCATCGGTCAGCTCCGAGTAGGTCACCGGCTCATAACCCAGTTCAGAATTTATCTTCATAACGGCAAGGCCTGTTGTCAAACCAAAAATTTTTGATTCAGGATATTTCTCCTTCGACAAATCAAAAACCCTTTTCTTGATTTGTTTGGCTATGCCGCTTTTCCTGTATGCAGGCGCTACTATCAAGCCGCTGTTGGCCACAAATTTTCCATGGCCCCATGCCTCGATGTAGCAAAAACCCACCCAAGTGCCATCGGTTGTATGTGCAATCACCGCCTTGCCTTCGTTCATTTTTGCTTTAATGTATTCAGGGCTGCGTTTGGCAATGCCTGTGCCACGTGCCTGTGCAGAGGTGGCCATTTCATCGGTGATGGTTATTGCGTAATGGCAATCTTTTTCGGAGGCAATCCTCACTATGATATTTTTCGTTTCCAATTGTATAAAAATTGAAAGATTGTTAAGAGAAAATTGTAAGAAACCGGTTGTTGGAGATGTTTCACTGACAGGGGCAATTGGAAGTTGCTCGTCCTATCAGCAACCAGGTCGGCGTCGGGGGCTAACGGATACCAGTACACGACCAGTAACTGTTGACGGCGTAACAATGGTATTAATGATATGAAATAAAATATTTTTCACTTTTTTTTGTTGTGCGGTGCAAATGTATATATTACTTTATATAAAGCGTTAGATATTTTCTAATTTTTTTGTAGGTAGCAAAATAAGTCAGGAGGTAAAATTGGGGTAAGTTAAAATCCGAAAACTATATTTCTATCCCACCCACGCCTTTATCTCCTCTGCAATCTTTCTGTCATTGCTAAGCCTCGGCACTTTATTTTGCCCGCCGAGCTTACCGATGCTTTTCATGTAATCTATAAAGCCATGTTTTTTTACAGGAGAAATTTGTAACTGCTGCAAAATATTGCCGCCAACCAAATCATCGTAATACACATTTTTCTGGCGCAGGTTGTCATCAATCTTTTTTGCAAAGGCGACCATGTCGGCAGGCGTATTTTCAAATTCAATAAACCATTCGTGGTAGCCTTTGCCATCGTGTTGCGTAATCATAGGTGCCACGGTAAATTCAGTGATGTGAATTTTTTCTTCATCAGCCGCTTTCATTAAAGCACCTTCCACTTCTTCCACTATTACATGTTCGCCAAATGCGGAAATATAATGCCTTGTTCTGCCGCTTACAACAATCCTGTATGGATTGGTGGATACAAAGCGTATGGTATCACCAATATTATATGCCCACAAACCGGCATTGCTGCTGATGATGAGTGCATAGTTCTCTCCCAACTTTACATCCTTTAAAGAAAGGCGGGTGGGGTTTTCATTGAATATTTCTGCAGCAGGTACAAACTCATAAAAAATACCGCTGTTGGTATTTAACAAAAGTCCCGTTGCTTTTTGTGAATCTTGGAATGCAAAAAAGCCTTCACTTGCCGGAAACAGTTCTATACAATCTACTTCCCTGCCAATACTTTCATACAGCCTGGATTTGTAAGGTTCAAAGTTTACACCACCCTGTACCATCACACTAAAGTTGGGAAACAGTTCGCCAATTTTTTTTCCGCTTTTTTCTGTAAGCCTGTCAAAATACATTTGCATCCAGGGTGGTATACCGCTGATGAGTGTCATATCCTGGCCAATGGTTTCTTCAATTATTTTATCCAATTTTTCTTCCCATTCTTCAATGCAGTTGGTGGGGTACGAGGGAAGCTGATTGGCACGCAGGTATTTTGGTACATGATGATTTACAATACCACTCAGCCGTCCGGTAGGTATGCCCCCTACTCTTTCCAGTTCAGGCGAGCCGCTTAAAAAAATCAATTTGCCGTCAGCAAACTTTGTATTGCCCGTGTCGGCCATGTAGCACAGCAATGCATTGCGTGCTGTGTTGATGTGGTTGGGAATAGAATCTTTAGTGATGGGAATGTATTTGATACCGCTGGTGGTACCGCTGGTTTTTGCAAAATAAATAGGCTGTCCTTTCCACAATATATTGTGCTTGCCCTGCTTTATTTTTTCGATGTAAGGTTTAAAAAGTTCATAGTCACGAATGGGTACCTGCTTTACAAAATCTTCGTGTGTTTTAATTTTTTCAAATGCATGCTGTTTGCCAAAGTCAGTTTTGGCGGCGTTTTTTATAAGGCTGTTAAAAACAGATTGCTGATCTGCTTCAGCAGTTTCCATCTCTTTCTTTACCTGTTTGTATATATAGTTGGCAAAAGGTTTTGCCAGAAAAGATTTTATCTTCATACCGTTCCCTGAAAGAAATTTACCCGTTAAAAATCATTACCCCGTTTCCATCAATCATTCTCCTGTACAAAAGTATTAATTTGAAATGAAGATGTAAATCTATTTTAACCACCTCTTAATTTTGTTTGCAATCGCAATACCAGTCTTTATCCAAATCAATAACAGTTACTACCACCAGGTTTTCATTTTTGGGCGCCACCACAATGCGTACATGCTGTTCATCATGCGTCCACCCTTCCAGCGGATATGTTTTTCCCCGATCGTCTTGTTCAATTTTAGTATAATTAATGCTGCCCTTTTCTATTACCTCCATTACTTCGCTTTCATCAATGTGTCTGCAGCCCATGCGGCAGCGGGCATGTTTGGTATAAATAATTCTGGCTGCGTGCCGGTTAAATTCTTCGCCGTTTGCAGGTGTATGAATGCGGGGTGAAGATGGCTTTGAATTACTACCACTGCGGTAATTATAAATACACCAAAGCAGTAAACCTGCGGTGATGATTAGTATAAAATGAGCATATTTTTTTATCATATCTGCTGCGGCGAATGTAGATAAAAATTTTACTGATTCTGTAAACTGCTTATACCGCTGAGCCTTTCTTTATTATCTTTGCGGGGGATGAATAAATCAGTAGCATTACACACTTTGGGCTGCAAGCTTAATTTTTCTGAAACCTCCACTATTGGCAGGCTGATGGAAAATGATGGCTTTGTAAAAAAGAATTTTGATGAACTGGCAGATGTGTATGTAATAAACACCTGCTCGGTTACAGACAATGCAGATAAAGAATGCAGGCAACTGGTAAGGCGCATTCAAAAAAAAGCACCGTCATCTATTGTTGTAATTACAGGATGCTATGCACAGCTAAAACCTGCAGAGATAGCAGCCATACCCGGTGTGGATTTAGTACTCGGTGCTGCCGAAAAATTCAACATCCTTCATCA
>JAYWIB010000112.1:0-4654 GCA_043789265.1 Chitinophagaceae bacterium | reverse complement strand
CTCGAAAAATGTTACGCATGCCTGGAAACAGGTGCAAAATTTTATAGTTTTATAGATACAAAAAAGATATACCGGAGAATTTCTTTAGACCGCTTTCCATGTATGATTGTTTATGAAATTGAAAAATTTACTGTTGTAGTTATATCAATTGGATTTGAAAGAGAAGACCCGGAAAAAAGAAAACGATTTACTAAATAAACGTAATGAAATTTAGTAACTGTCTTAATTATTTAAATATTTAATAGCGCAAATAAAAACTGTAATTCTGGCAATTCATTTAAAAGACATAGATACTTCCTGGGCAATTTTTCTCGACAGGGATGGTGTTATCAATCATGAAAAGCACCTCGATTATATTCATACCTGGGATGAATTTATTTTTTATGAGGGCGTAAAAGAAGCGATTAAAAAATTGAGTGCTGCAGCCGGATACATTTTTGTAGTTACCAACCAGAAGGGTGTGGGCAAAGGGCTTACATTGCTGAAAGACCTGCATGTAATACATAAAAATATGGTGCAGGAAATTGAATCTGCCGGCGGCAGAATTGATAAAGTTTATTACTGCCCCGATTTGGAAGAAAACTCCCCCTGCCGCAAACCCAATACAGGCATGGCCTTACAGGCCAAAAAAGATTTTCCGGAGATTGATTTTTCAAAATCTATTATGGTGGGAAATACATTGAGCGACATGGAATTTGGCCGCAACATTGGAGCTACCACTATTTTTTTGCCTACCACCAGGCCTGAGGTGGAGCATACCGACGCAAGAATAGATGCTGTGTACCCATCTCTTTTTCATTTTGCAGCAGCGCTGTAAGCATTCGTTAAAATTGGAATGAAACAGGTATTTTTGCCGCCTTGTACAGCTATTCCATTTAAATTTATCAAATGAAAAAAACGGTGTTGATTTCGATGGCTACTTGTTGCTGCATGCTCTCTTTTGCCCAGCCAGTTTTACCGGCTTACGAAAAATTGCTGCAGCAAAAAGAAGATTCGCTGAAAATTGATGCAGCCAAAATAATTAAAGGAACAAGTGCTGCAGTTCGCTTTGCCGCCGACAGCAGTTTTACTAAAATGTTTGTACGTGCATTAAAAACACCACATTCTTTTTATTACCCATTCGATTCGCTGGAAACCATTTCCAAATTATATGCGCCAGACAGCAGCTTCCGGATTTTTACCTGGCAACTGGTGGTAAATGAAAACCTGGCAAGGCAGCATGGCGCCATACAAATGCGTACGACGAATGGATCATTAAAACTTTTTCCACTGATTGATAAATCTGATATTACCATCCGGCCTGCAGATACAGTTGCGAACAACATAGGATGGATGGGTGCAGTATATTACAAAATCATCCATACAAAAAATAACAATCAGAATTATTACACTTTACTCGGGTATGATGAAAACAATATCCGCAGCAACAAAAAAATAATTGAGGTACTTAGTTTTAAAGATGGTGAACCATATTTTGGCGGTTCGTATTTTAATTTTGCTCAGGATACTGTAGTAAAATCACCTGTGAGCCGTTATATACTCGAATACAAAAAAGATGGAGGCGCCAGGTTGACTTATGATGAAGATTTAAACATGATTGTGTTTGAACACCTGGAGTCTGAAACCAATGAACCGAAAAAAAAATGGACTTATATCCCAGACGGAGACTATGAAGGATTTAAATGGCAGAATGGGAAATGGATGCATGTAGAAAAAATATTCAATCAGGTAACCGCCGAAGGAAGCGAACCAATGCCCTTACCTGTGAAAGATGCAATGGGCAATACGGATGAAGACAAACTGAAAGACAATGTTTCTGATGCCAAAATACCCGTGGAAGAAATGCCGGTGGATAAAGCAGCAAAACCAGTTAAAAAAGCGCCGGTTAAAAGAGCAAAAAAACAATAAAAGCCAAAATACATACTCAATTTTTCAAGCATCCAGCAACTCGTATCCTATAGGTTTAAACGAATAATTATTTGACATCTCGGCTGAGCATGCTGTTAAGCCGACAATTAAATCCATCTTAGCTTCTATTATTACCCAATCACCTGCTTTACTTTTGGGAGGCAGCACATCCACTTTTCCTGTATCACCATTTACCGTTACATGCATAAAAATATTAAAGCTGATGGGTATGTCGTCAGGGCCTATTCCATACTCCTCAAGCGCATGGCACAGATTGCCAAAGCAACCACGGTGTGGTTCAGTGTGTCCATAAATAATCCTGAAAGTATCAGCACTGCAGGGCGTCAGCAAAAAGTCGTGCCTGCCAACAGTATCTTCTGTAATGTGGAACATTACATTGCTTCTGTTTGAATAAAAAGGATGGCCTGTTGTAAAAAAAATTGTTTCGGCATAATCAATGGTTCTGCCGGAAGAAAGATATTCTTTTTTATCATGCAGGTTGTAACAGATAAAATCTGACACCTGCTCACCTTGTATGTCGGTTACTTTTAAGCGTTGTCCTTTTTTTAAAATAAAGGAAACACCACTGCGGGGAGGTATAATATCCATAAGGTGAAAGTAAAATTAATTCCTGATTTTTAATGGACATTCCAGTGGCAGGTTTGCATAGTTGCGGCCACTATACTGGAATACTTCAGAAGACTGTCCAAAATCTTTCAGCATCGGATTTACAGAACCTGAGTAAGCAATGTCTCTTTCCCTTACTATTTTCTGCATTTTTTTATAGCTGTCCGTCTTCCGCAATTCTTCAAACTGCTGATGCGGATTAAAAACCATTGCCGGGTATTGAAACTGCCTTGCCTTGCGGCTGCTGTCAGGATGAAGGCCAATTACATAAAAAGCTTCTTCATTTACACTAAAACTAAAATCTTTTGAAGATGGATCGCTACTGACCCTTTTATCATATTTGTGCTGCTGTGCATCTATACTGCCGATCGAGTGCAGGCGCTGAAATAGATATTGTTCAAACGTTACCTCATCAGTGGTATCGGGGCCTCTAAAAATTATTACTGCACTGTGAAAAAAGGAACCGGCATTTCTGTATTCATCTGCAAACGAATGAAGAAATTTCCATATGGCATAATCATCTTTGGGGCATGCCATGTGATCAGCCACAAATACCCTTATATGATCTCTTGATAAAGCGGCCCGTGCAGCTACGCAGGGAAAAGCTTTGTTTGACAGGAAATTAAAATACTGTTCTTTTAAAGAATCGCAAGCAAAAGAATACATAGATAATGATTAAAAAATTACAAATAGTTAATTGTAATTTTTCACTGGATATTCACAACAATAAATTTTTCAGGATATGTTTTATACAACTTTTGGATTTGTATAACTTTTCAGAGATAGAAGATATCAAGGGTCTTGAGATGGTAAAAGTATGAGGGCTTTTTTACATGGCAAAATAAAAGGCATTATTTTTTTAAAATATTTAATGTACTCAAAAGATTCCGGTAGTATGTAAGGGCTGATTTAATCCTGCAAAAAAATGGCCGTATTAAAAGTGCATTCCAATAGATATTAAACAAAAACGTTACTAAATAATAAACAGGTGTTGAATGATGTAGAATTTTCTTATGCAGAAGTAATCAATCCATTGCTGTCAAAAAAAATCATTTTGCAAAACGTCCTGCACCCGACTACCTGCGTACAGATAAAAAAATTTTTAAAGAACTGGTGAATGAATTGTCGCCACCGTACCATACGCCAGCAAGCCTGCCACAATGAAGGAAGAAAAATTACTTACCAGTCCGGAAATTGTATCGTTACTCGTAAATATACTGTCATCGGATTATATGAAGCAATTGTTTCCTGCATCGTTGTTAAAAAAGTAGTTGAAAAAATGCTGCTTACAAAGCAAATTCACAACGACAATGCCTTACATAATTTGAAAGAAAGTGGAAAAAACATCCAGCCTGAATTTATTAAAGAACCCCTGCGGACGAAAATGCAGACATCAGCATAAGACAATTGTTTGTTTGCTTTTAAAATGTACATGACGGGTCGTATTTGTAAGATATTTACTGCGGATATTCACGGCAATGAAAACGCCAGGATGATTTCAGGATACCACAATTTTTTTGGGTTTAATACAGTTAATAAAAAAGCAGGATAAAAAATTTTTTGTTTTATAGATATTTACAATAAAGCCCTTGCATCACAAAGGATGCAGGGGCTTTACTTTTTCAAGGAAATTATTTCACGGTGAAATCAGCCTGCGCATCTCCCCACATCAGCGACACTTTTCCATCAGCATTTATATTAAAAACTAATTTTTCTGAAAACGCTGCAGTCTTCCCTGCTTTTACATTTACCCTTAAGGCATCATCGGCTTCTTTGTAATCATAAGCGCCCCATTGATTCCAGGTTTTATTAAAAATAATTGTCCACTCATCTCCATTAGCAATGGTAAATAAAGCATACTTGCCTTTTGGTAAAGGCTTAGCATCCACCAATATATCCTTATCTGTTTCAAAAGTGGTTGCTTCATTGGCACCCGTACGCCATATCTTGCCCTGCATTGGTTCCAAATCCTTCCCTATTGTTCTGCCTTTTACAGATGGCTGACTGTAGTCAATGGAAATTTTTGCATCACCCACCATTTGCGTTGCGGTGGCCGGTGGGCTCGGTCTCTTAGATTTGTCTTCACTTTTTTGAGCTACAGAAGACAACCCCGCAAAAA
>JAYWIB010000111.1:0-4663 GCA_043789265.1 Chitinophagaceae bacterium | reverse complement strand
ACAATAATTTTTTGAGGTGATCCTTTTGTTCCTGCTCGCCAAACTTATCAATGGGTGTGGCAAACTCGTTTCTAAAAAAATCCATGCTGCCGAGTAAGCCGGGGTTTAAAAAATTCATTTGTGCAAAAATATCAAAGGTGTTATTCTGCAGCGGAGTACCGCTCATGCATATGCGATTTTTTGCAGTAAGCAGGCAGGCGGCTCTTGTTACTTTGGAGGCTGGGTTTTTTATAGCCTGGCTTTCATCCAGTATTACATAATCATAATGTACTTTCAGCAGCAGTTGTATATCGCTTCGTAATGTTCCGTAGGTGGTAATCAACACATTTGTTTTTTGCAACTCAGCAACATCCCTTGTGCGCAGGCTGCCATGATGAATGGACCAGGTGATGGATGGCACAAATTTTCTTATTTCATTTTCCCAGTTGTAAATAAGTGTGGTAGGGCACACTACAATTGCTTTGAGAGAACCATACCTGGTTTTATAATGCTGCAACATGGTAAGTGCCTGCACCGTTTTACCCAGGCCCATATCATCTGCCAGTATACCCCCCCAGCCCACATCATTTAAGTAACTCAGCCACTGGAATCCGGCTGTTTGATAAGGCCGCAATATGGGCTGCAATTCAATGGGTGCATCAATTTCAGGTATCTGTTTAAACTCCCTCAGCTTTTCAAATTTTTCATCCAGCGCAAAACTCAGTTCGGTGGCATCCCGGTTTTCGTACAGCTCATCAATCACACTCATGTGGTATTTTGATAAACGCAGTTTGTCGTTTTTTCCTTCACCCACTTTAAACAGCAGTGAGTATCTCTTCAGCCATTCATCTGGCAGTATGCCCAGGGTGCCATCACTCAACTGTACAAATGACTGCCTCGCTGCCAGTGCTTTTTTAATATCGGCAATGCCTACACGCTGGCCTTCAAAATCTATTTCCACCCGTGCATCAAACCAGTCCATGCCACTGCTTACAAAAATATGGGTGGATGGCCTTGCAGTATTAAAGCGGAAATTCCGCAGCGCCTCAAAACCATAAACAGCTACTTTAAATTCCTTCATGGCATCCACAAATAAAAAGAACCAGTTGTTCCGCAGCACATCTGCCCCTTTTAATATGAGGCTGTTACCTTCCTGTGGCCGTATGAAGTTGGAATGCAAGGCGCCCAGCCTGTCAATAAAGCGCTGCTCGGCTTCTTTGTTGCGGTGTACAATTAAAATTTTATCGCCATCGGGTATGGTAATGGTTTCTTTATCGTTGGGTTTTGTTTCAAATCCTTTATAAGAAAATACGGGCTGAAATACAAGGTAGTCGCCTTTTTCCTGCAGCAATAACTTTACTTCCGGCTCACCGCTTTTTATTTCCCGTACCAGCGATTTATCAAACTCCACCTGGTAATCTTTGGTAAGCGGCATAATGGTACGCTGCATTTCCCTGCTCCAGTTTTCTATGCTGAGGCGGATGTTCCCCTGCTTAATAAATTTTTCGGCCTGCAATGCATCTTCCGGTTTTTGCCACAGATAAAAAACATGGTTGTATAAAAACAAAATGCTGTTGCTGCATTCGTTGGCCGTAACGGGCTGCTCGGCGCCGTTTATTTTAAACCGGCACTGCAGGTCAAAACCATTACCTGCTGCAATAATTTTAAACTGCGGTGTAATAAAATTTTCGCTTACGCTTACCTGTACAAGGCTTTCTGTTTTAAAAGTTTTTCCGGCAGGCAGGTAGTAAATAAAATCACTTGTGAACTGCTCTTCAAAAATTTTTTTAAGTTTTGGATGCAGGTATTCTGTAATCAGTGATTTTGTTTCTTCGGGCAGCTCATCATTTTCTGTTTGTATGATGTTTTCCCAAATGCCGCTGAAGGGAGAATTGCGGTTGAGGTATTTATTTATTTCGGGTATCTGCAGTTTTCGTACCTGCTGCAGCAGCATTTTATCATCTTCACTAAAAGGCTCGGTGTTTACGAATTTGGTGAGATCCAGTTTTTCAATTTTACCCACTAATTTTTTATTGTCCTCATCCGCATCACCTTGTACTGCATCTGCAACAAACCAGGGGTAGGCCGTGGCATTAAAATTAAATACGATGCCTAATTTTTTTGTGGGAGCAGGCATGTCTTCTTCAGCCACTGCGGCAGTTTCTTTTACCGCGGGCTGGTACATGTACGATGGCTTAGCTACAGGTGTGGTGGGTGTCACCCTTTTTATAGTGGTGTCCAGCACCTTTAAAAATGGCTTGCCATCTTTATAAATAAATTCAAATTTTCCATCCAGGTTATCATCCAGACTGTAGCCATATATCTGCAGCAATTTATTTTTTTCTTTTTCCCAGTTGCGGATGCTGTCAAAATAATATGGCCCGTATGTATGAAACAATTGAAGAAATAGTGCTGTTTTATGAACACAAAGCGGGTGAGCCGTTTCACCACAGCGGCAGGAGGTATCAAAGTTTCTCTCATCATTTTTCTGCAGCACCAATTGGTAAGTTTCGCCTTCATATATTAAAGTGGCTTCCACCCTTTCATTGGCAGCCACCTGTAGGGTTGCTTTATCATTCAGCAAAATATTTTCGGCGGCTTCAAATATTTCCGGAGACGAAAGCACCCTGATTATTTTTAAATCAATGTGCTTCATTTTGGCTACGGTGTGGCGCTGGTTGTATTGTATACTCTCGCTGCCCAGTAAATTTTTATCTATCATCTCCTGCAACTGAAACAGGGCCGCAGTTTCGTGGCGGCATATTTCGCCCAGGTTGTAGGGACAGGAGCAGCGTACTGAAAGTGTTTTAGGATCCTGATACTGTTGTATGCTTACTTTATAATAGGTAGCATACGTATCATCCTTGGCCCTGAACACTACTGAGTTCATCAGTTCATCATGCTCCACCAGCTCCACATTTCCCGCTGCATGTATCTTTTTTCCCCGCCGTATTACTTCATCGGAGCCGGTATTATAAACGTATTTAATTAAATGAGATAAAGCCAAAATGATGTACATTTTTATGATTCAAAAACCTTTTTTATTACGGTTACTGTTATGAAAAAGACAATTTGCAAAAGTAAAGGAAAATATGTGAGGGTGATATTCTAAAAAAGGGAGTTTTAAGGAAAAAGAAAAATGGAAATAAAAAATTAATATACCGCTGACAGTTTACCATCTTCATACACACACATTACATTGGCACCATCGGCAGTAAGACAGTACCTGATATCTTTTTCCAGCCCGTAATTGGTAAGCCGGTGATAATGAGAGGCGTTTTTGTTTTTCATAAATTCATACAAGTTGTCTTTTGCTTCCAGGTACATGGCTTCAGCCATTTGCGATGCATCGCAATTGATATCAAAATGTTCTTTTATGCGGTTTACCACGGCGCCTGCAAATAAAGTATCTTCAATATTTACCCTGTCTTTCCAGGCGGCACATCCTAAAATGACGGGCTTTTTTTGTGCCACCAGGTAATCGCATACTGCAGAAATATTTGGGAAAGAACCGGTGATGATTGCCTTTGCACCTTTGTCAAGCGCCATATGCAGCAGCTTGGTTCCATTGGTGGTGGTAAGCACCAGCACTTTGCCTTTTACAAAAGATGCCGGGTATTCAAAAGGGGAGTTGCCATACACCAGCCCTTCGGCTATTTTTCCATCCCGTTCGCCAGCGGTAATGCCTTCTATTTGTTTGCCAATGCGGATGCATTCTGCCACACCTGCCACGGGAATAATGTGCCGGGCACCATTGTACAAGGCCGTGGCAATAGTGGATGTGGCCCTCAGCACATCTATAATAACTACGATGCTGCTGCTTACATCATATAAGTGAATGAGGGCAGGTGACAGGGAAGTAAATAAAGCCGGTTTTGTTTTTTTCATCAATGCTTTTTAGTTTAACATCGCTTTCCACTTGGTTGTTTCAGCATATTCTTTTATCACTTCATTTCTTTTCATCAATAAGGCTTTCAGATATTGGTGCAGGTAAAAGCGTGCAAGGCATTTTCCAATGATGCCATACGGGCATTCAAACTCCAGCAGGTCTATCATAATAGTGCCATTGGAAGCTGCTTTAAAATGATGCTCGTGCCTGAAACTTTTAAAATCGCCCTTTATCATTTCATCAGTAAAAAAAAGAGGCCGCATCATTTCAATAATCTTAGTGGTAAATTTTCTTTCTTTATATAAATGCTTTGCCTGCCAGGTTACTGTTTCGCCTTCGTTTATCAATCCGCTCAATTTGCCGTCAATTACTTTTTCGTGAGTGTGTGCCGTGGAAATTTTATGCAGGTTAATGCTTCTGCTCAAATCAAACACTCTTTCTGCAGGAGCAGCTATAAAAGAGGTAAGATGAATGGAAGGCATTTGAATGAATATTAATTTTATTTTGACAATGCTTTTGCAAAGTTTTTTTGCATACAGAATATGCGCCGTTTAAAATTTTATCTCTTTATGCTCATCATAACCTTTGTTAACTGAAAGGTATTTTTACCACTTTGGCTTTTAGCAAAGTGTTTCGTATAGAGATAAAAATTTCGCTGTCTATAGCCGCATGTTTCATATCTACATATCCCATTCCTATGGCCTTGCCGAGTGATGGTGCCATGGTGCCGGAAGTAACTTTGCCGATGGGTGTGCCTTCAAAATCTTTTATCACATAGTCATGCCGGGCAATGCC
>JAYWIB010000110.1:0-4667 GCA_043789265.1 Chitinophagaceae bacterium | reverse complement strand
ATGGCACTGCTGGATAAATAAGTGGTTACATGAATTACATCTTTATAGGTTATGCCATTTACAGTACGGGTAATTCCTTTTTCTGCGATGGTATTATCAAGTTTCACTGACACAGGGAGCGGCAGCCCGGGTATTGTAAGATTAAATGTTTCTTCCCATTTAGCGCCTGCATTTAAATTGTCCTTCAGGTATAAAATTTCCAGCTTATTGTTTCCGAGGCTGGCACCCAAATTCCGGTAGTTATAATAATTGCCTGACGAAATATGGTAATATTCAGACCCGGCAGTGGAAGAGTTTGAAAAAACTTTATACGTCCTGCTGCCCACGATGGTGTCCCTGTCTGTGGCGGTTATTAAATAATTAACAGAGGTTGCGCCAATATTGTCATCCAGTTTGTATTGCCAGGTGCTGCTGGTGGTAATGCTCATGTAAGGTACTGGTGCTGGGGGGCCGGAGCTTTCATTGCTGCTTTTTTTACAGGAAATATGCAATGATAAAATTATCAGCACCGCAAAAAATTGTTTTCTTTTCATAAAAATATGGAGTTTAAGAAGTAAATATCCGATTTTTTTATCAGTAATTAAATATATCCTCCTATCTTTGCGTCCCAAAAATATGGCGAAGCAGGCACTCATTAAACAGGACGGTACAATCTTAGAAGCGCTCAGTAATGCTATGTTTAAAGTAAAGCTGGAAAACGGGCATGAAATACTGGCAACTATTTCTGGGAAAATGAGGATGCATTACATAAGAATATTGCCAGGAGATAAAGTGGGGGTGGAAATGAGTCCTTATGATTTAAGCAGGGGAAGAATTATTTTCAGATATAAATAGCATACCGGCAGCAATGCAGGATTTACAGATAAACAAGTAAAATTAAAACAATGAAGGTTAAAGCTTCGATTAAGAAAAGAAGTGTTGATTGCAAAATCGTCCGCAGAAAAGGCGTATTGTTTGTAATCAACAAAAAGAACCCACGCTTTAAACAAAGGCAGGGTTAAAAACAGATACGGGATGCCGGATTGATTTGTATCATTAAACTGCCTGCTCCGAAATCAAAATTTTAAATCAGAAATTTTAAATAATAATTATGGCACGTATTGCCGGTATAGATTTACCAAAACAAAAAAGGGGTGAAATAGGCCTTACTTATATTTTCGGTATAGGACGTTCTACAGCTCAGTACATTTTAGACAAGGCCGGTATAAGCCATGATAAAAAAGTAAACGAGTGGAATGATGATGAGCAAACGGCCATCCGTAACATCATCAACAATGAGTTTAAAACTGAAGGTGCATTGCGCAGTGAAGTGCAGATGAACATCAAGCGTTTGCTCGATATTGCCTGTTACCGTGGGTTGCGTCACCGTAAGGGATTACCACTGCGTGGGCAGCGTACACGTACCAACAGCCGTACACGTAAGGGCAAGCGCAAAACAGTTGCCGGCAAAAAGAAAGTTGCAAAAAAATAATAAATGATGGATACCTGTGTAATACGGGTATCTTTTATTATATGGCTTATAATACACTGAACATTCGCCGGATAGCTTCATAAGCCAGCAGGAGGGTTTGTTTAGACCGGTTTACGCCGGGATATTTTTTTTAAGATTACCTATTTTAATTTTTTATGGCAAAAGCACAGGGTGGCAAAACAACCACCAAAAAAAGAGTAGTAAAAGTAGACAGCTACGGAGACGCTCACATCGTTGCAAGTTTCAACAACATCATCATCAGTTTAACCAATAAAAGCGGACAGGTAATTGCCTGGTCAAGCGCCGGTAAAATGGGCTTTAAAGGCAGTAAGAAAAACACTCCTTACGCAGCACAGATGGCTGCTTCCGATGCCGCTAAAACTGCTATGGATGCAGGTTTAAAAAGAGTGGATGTATTTGTGAAAGGACCCGGTTCCGGCCGTGAAGGTGCTATCAGGGCTTTATCGCAATCAGGTATTGAAGTAAACATGATAAAGGATGTAACTCCATTGCCGCACAATGGTTGCCGTCCTCCAAAGAAAAGAAGAGTTTAATAAAAGGTATGATGTATGATTTCGGATGTAGGATTTTTAAATCAGACATAACGAAATCAGCCGTCAGACATAACGAAGATATTGAATCGCCATACGGTTCATTTAATCAAAGGGTGGGTAATTAATTTTTTACGATTTTTTACCGATTAGTCCACCGTTTCAAAAAAAATCGAAATGAAAAAAAACTATGGCAAGGTACACAGGCCCAAAAACAAAGATCTCCAGGATTTTTGGAGAGCCTATCACAGGCAATGGCAAATGGTTGACTAAAAACAGCAACCCTCCCGGTATGCATGGTGCAAACCGTAAGCGTAAAACTTTAGGCGAATATGCGCTGCAGTTACGTGAAAAACAAAAAGCCAAATACACGTACGGTGTATTGGAAAAACAATTCCGCAAAACTTTTGAAGAAGCTTCCCGCCGCAAAGGTGTTACAGGCGAAAACCTGATTAAACTGCTGGAAGCCCGTCTGGACAACACTGTGTTTCGTATGGGCATTGCTCCCAGCCGCCAGGCTGCACGCCAGTTGGTGAGCCATAAGCACATTACCGTAAATGGCGAAGTACTGAATGTGCCTTCTTATTCAGTAAGGCCGGGTGAGGTGATCGCTTTAAAAAACAAAAGCGCTGCCAACACATCCGTTACCAGCAAAATGCGTGGAAAGAACCCAAAGTTTAACTGGTTAGATTTCAACGAAGCGGAAATGAAAGGCACTTTCATTGCTTATCCTGAAAGAGAAAGTGTTCCAGAAAATATTAAGGAACAACTGATAGTGGAACTGTACAGTAAATAATACTGATACTGACTGATACAGCTTGAAGGAAATAATGCAATAATTTTTAAAACATTGTTGCGGTTCGTAATTAAAAAATAAAAACTACAAACGTTTAATATGGCCATTTTAAATTTTGTTAAACCAGATAAAATTGTTCTGCAGAAAGCAAATGATTTTGAAGCTCAGTTTGAATTTCGTCCGCTGGAGCCTGGCTATGGTGTTACCATTGGTAATGCTTTACGCAGGGTACTGCTTAACTCACTGGAAGGATACGCTATTGTTGGTATCAATATAGCGGGTGCCGATCATGAATTTGCCACTATCAAAGGCATTACAGAAGACGTAACGGAAATTATCCTGAACCTGAAGCAGGTACGTTTTAAGAAAAAAGTAGACCATGAAGTGGGTACAGAAAAAATTACCCTTTCTGTAAAAAACAAAACTGAATTTACTGCAGGTATGATAGGTGAGGCTTCTCCTTCATTTGAAGTGATGAATCCTGAACTGATTATCTGCGTAATGGACAACAGCGCCAAGCTGGATATTGAAATTACTATTTCAAAAGGCCGTGGCTATGTACCTGCTGAAGAAAATAAAGAAAAGAATGTACACTTTGGCTTCATTGCTACAGATGCTATTTACACACCAATAAAAAATGTAAAATACAACATTGAAAATACCCGTGTGGAGCAGCGTACAGATTTTGAAAAGCTGATTATGGAAGTGGTTACCGATGGTACCATTCAGCCGGAAGAAGCTGTAAAGCAGGCCAGCCGTATTCTAATACAGCACCTAATGATCATCACTGATGAGAACATCACTTTTGATACTAAAGAAGATAAGAAAGAAGACCTGGTAGATGAACAAACACTGCAACTGCGTAAAGTATTAAAGACACCGCTGGAAGATTTAGACCTTTCTGTACGTGCCTTTAACTGCCTGAAAGCTGCCAAAATAAATTCATTGAGCGAACTGGTACAATACGAGCAGGAAGACCTGATGAAGTTTAGAAACTTCGGCCAGAAATCTTTAAGTGAAATTGAGCAGGTGCTGAACGAAAGAGGATTGGGTTTTGGAATGGACCTGAGCAAGTTGAAGCTGGATGATGAGTAAGTGAATCAGCAAGTTGGATGATTTGCACATTATAATATCATAAGTAGCCTGCAATTCCTGACACGGTGCAGGTGAAATAACCCTTCTGTTTCGCTTATAACAGTTAGCGGAGGAGAAACAAAATAAATGTCATGCGTCACGGAAACAAAAACAACAATTTAAGCAGAACGGCCTCTCACAGAAAAGCATTACTGATGAACCTCGGCTGCCAGTTGATTACACACAAAAAAATTGTAACCACATTGGCCAAAGCAAAATCATTGCGTACTTATATTGAGCCGCTCATTACCAAAACAAAAAATACTTCTTCGAAAGAAGCCATTATGCACAATCACAGGGTGGTATTCAGCTACTTGAATGATAAGGCAGCAGTAAAAGAATTATTTACTGTAGTGGCTCCTAAAATTGTAAGCCGCCCCGGCGGATATACCCGTATCATTAAGTTGGGTAAAAGAATAGGTGACAGTGCAGAAGTAGCCATGATTGAACTGGTTGACTTTAATGAAATTTATGGTAAAACCGCCGCCACTCCTGCTGCTGCCGAAACGGTTAAAAAGACAAGAAGAAGTGGTGGTGCTAAAAAGAAAGCGGCTGAATCTGCTGCCACTGAAACACCGGCTGCTGATGTGCCTGCCGCTGATGCAACTGCTGAAACTGATACAGAACAAAAAACTGAAGCATAACCCAATAAGAAATGGGCAAACAATCCAATTCATTAAACTCCGGTAAACTTACCGGAGTTTTTTTTATGCAC
>JAYWIB010000109.1:0-4674 GCA_043789265.1 Chitinophagaceae bacterium | reverse complement strand
CTAATCCGCCAAGATCCAGGAATGCACCAAAGTCAGTGATATTTTTGATAGTACCTTCCAGTACCTGGCCTTTCTCCAGCTTACCAATAATTTCTGCTCTCTGTGCTTCGATGTCACTTTCAATAAGTGCTTTGTGAGACACAACAGCATTCTTAATGGTTTCATTTATTTTAACCACTTTAAACTCCATTGTTTTACCTACAAACTGATCGTAATCAGTTACTGGCTTCACATCTATCTGAGAACCGGGCAGGAAGGTTTCCATACCAAATACATCTACTATCAGGCCGCCCTTTGTTTTGCTGGTAACAATACCGGTAACAATTTCGCCGGTTTTATGCAGCTCCACAATCCTTTCCCATGCACGGCTGGTACGGGCCTGTTTGCGGCTAAGGTGCAGGTTTCCGTCCCTGTCTTCTTTTTCCACCACCATTACTTCTATGATATCTCCCACTTTAATTCCTCCGGGTATGTCCCTGAATTCGTTGAGGGAAATAAGGCCATCACTTTTAAAACCGATGTTTACAACGGCATCTGTTTTTGTAATGGCTTCAATGGTGGCTTGTATCATTTCGCCGTCATTAATTTGTTTAAAAGTATTGTCGTATACCGAATCATACTTTTCTTTTTCGTCTTTGCTGTAGCTGGACACATTGCGTTTGTCCACACTCCAGTCAAAATCGTCGTGAGGTGTTACCAGTTTTTCTTCAGCTGGTGCTGATACAGGCACATTTGTTACCGCAGCAGTTTCCGCCTCCATAGAAGCAGCTCCTTCCTGTGCATCTGCGTTTAATTGTTTGATAATATTGAATGACATAAAATTATCCCGGTTTTTTAAACGGGGCTGCGAAGGTAGGGCATTTCAGCAGTTTTTTTTACTGGAAAAGACGTTTTTTACCCGGACGTCAAAAAAATAAATGCGTAAGATTGCTGCAGGGGTAGCAAATAATTAATACAGCTTATCAGAAGAAATGTTACCGGAACCATTTAGCACTGATTTTTAAATATTTAAACCAAAAAAATTGAGAAGATCATTCCGTCAATTCAGGTAAAATAAAAAATCACCCATTTGTGGTATTGCATATGTAAGGAAAGCACTATACTTTTGGTTCAGGTTTTTCATAGGATATTGGATTTTAAAGCGGGACTGGATTTCTATCCTGGTCCCTTTTTTATTTATGCAATGGATATCTATTCTTTAGGAAAAGCCGGGTCTGCCTTCACTTCATTGATCTGCTTCAGGTGGCGCTGGCTATGGGCGCCAATAAAAAGTATCATTTGGTAACAGTCAAAACTGCCTACGGGCAAAGCAGCCACGTGGCTGCGCAGGTCTGCATCGGTATGTTTTACATATTCAATCAGCTTGTCCCTGTTTTCTTTAAATGAATTGATGGCTTCTTCCAGCGTTTTAAATCCGGTGTTCTGCGGTTCAAAAGGCGCAAAGGTTTTTACTTTCCGGCTCCGGTCTTCTATATTTTTCTTTACATCATCATCACTCATTTTTATTTCGGAGCGTTTTTCAGGATTGGGCGCAGCCTTTAAAGTGTTTTCGGTCAGTTGCCACAGGCCTGCTTCAGTAGCAGCAATGTGTTTTATACAATCTTCCACACTCCATTTGTCGGCGGCAGACTTAAAGGTTAGCTGAGCCCCGCTGAGTCCTTTCACCGATGCCAGCACATCTTTTTGTGTTTGCTTTAAAAATTTTGCAGCAGATTTTTTTTCTTTTTTAGATACCGTATTTTCTGTAGCAATAAAAGACAAACTGCTTACAACTGCCAATAATACCAGAAACTTTTTCATGTTATTTTTTTTAGGTTGAACAATACATCTCTGTTTACTTGCCGGGTTAGGTTGTTTTGCAAAAAACCTTATTGCCGAATGGCGGCGCCAAAATTATGAAATGGGGCATAAATATTTACACCAAAAAAATTATCAGTCATGCACAGCCAATACCGGAACCGAAGTATGATAAATCAATTTTTTTGTATGCTGTGTTTTAAATAGTTTTTCATAAAAACTGTGGTATTTGGGACCAATGATTATCATATCAATCTCTTTGTCTTTTGTAAAGGCGTCCACAGATTCATGAAAATCGTACAGGTTCATAAAATAAAATTCAGGATTAAATTCTCCCAGCAATGCAGCCATTTTATCCCGCTCTTCTTCAAACTCAGGGGTAAGGGTAATGTAATGTGCGCTGTCAACATTTAACACATGCAGGGCAGGTTTAAAATTTTGCAATACCCGTTTAATGGCAAGCAGGCAGGGTGTTTCTTCCACATATTTCAATTCGGAAGTTATCAATACATTAGAAAGGCTTGTAAGCTTTGCATTTTCAGGAACAATCAATACAGGGCACAGTTCTTTTTCGCACATTCTTAAAGTATTGCTTCCTGAAAAGCGCTGTGCTATCGGGGTTTTTCCCGTAAGCCCCATTACAACCATGTAAGCCCCTGCCACATGTGCAAATGCTGCAAGGCTGTCAATAAAATGGTCGCCGGATTCAAGTTCGGTTTCAATGTTATTTACCAAACTTCCTAGCTCAGCCTGCAGGCTTTTTAAAAAATTTTCTGCCGTGCTGGTGTCTTCTCCTTTTGTATAATAATGATATAAAATCATCCGTATATCAGCCCTGTCTTTAAACATATTGGCGGCATAATGGGCTGCGTTAAAGGAGGTGGGAGAAAAGTCGAGTGGAACGATAACTGTTTGCATTGTAAATTTTTTCTACAATATAGGAAGATTACTTTAAAAAAATACGCTGATGATTTTTTTTGCAGGGTACCTGCTGCTTACTGTGTATTGCCACAGCGGCCTGCATGCTTTTACTACAGGCACTGACAAAAGCATAGTAGCGGCCAAAAAAAAAATCGCTGCATTGTTGAAAAACTAAATGACAAAAAGAAGAAATAATTTGTATGAACACGATACTTTTGCAATGCAAAAAAAAGTGTGAGATGGAATTGTTTATGTATAGTACAGCAGCCTTTATTACAGGCTTTACAGCCGCCTGGATTATCCGGAGTATTACCCTGGTAAAAATAAATAAACTGCAAAAAAGTACCGCCGGTTTTTTGGAAAGCGAAAGGCTGATGAAAGAAACCCTGCAAAAAGAAAATGCGCAACTGCACCAGTTAAAACAGGCCCTGCAGCTTGATACAGAAAAGAAACTGCAGGAAGCCGCAGCACAAAATAAAATTATGGATGAAAATATTCTGCTGCTGCAAAAAAGCAATGAGGAAACTGAGGCGCTGCTAAAAATATCACAGCCGGAACTGCATGTGCTTAAGATGAAACTGATAGAGGCAAACAACCTGATAGCACGCTACAAAGGCCTTACAGCAAAAAAGGAAAGCACTTAAAAGATTTCTTTCTATATAATTTTCGTTATATAATTATTTTAGCAACTCATCCATATTGCGGTCGTTGTCTATCTTTCCTTTTGCTTCCAGCATACGCATATCTTTTGCATCTTTTAAAAATTCGGATGCAAAAATAAATGCATTTAGCCGCTCATTCTTAGAAAAAATTATTTCCTGGTTATTGCCGCTCCATTCTTTTTGACCGAGGTACATGTACAGAATATTTTCGCCTATTTCCATCACACTGTTCATGTCGTGTGTATTTATTACGGTGGTCATGTTGAACTCACGGGTAATGTCGTAAATCAATTTATCAATCACCATACTCGTCTGCGGATCCAGCCCTGAGTTGGGTTCATCACAAAACAAATATTTTGGATTTAATACAATTGCTCTGGCAATGCCCACTCTTTTCTTCATACCTCCGCTTATCTCTGCCGGAAATTTTTTGTGGGCATCCTGCAAATTTACCCTCGCCAGTACTTCATTTATACGTTTATGTTTGTCGCTGTAATTCATTTTAGAAAACATATCCAGCGGAAACATTACATTCTGTTCCACCGTCATACTGTCAAATAAAGCAGACCCCTGAAAGAGCATCCCAATCTGCTGCCGCAGCGCTTTGCGGTCTTCTTCCAGCATGTCAGTAAAACTTATGCCATCATAAATTATTTCTCCGCTGTCGGGTTCAAACAAACCTACCAGACATTTCTGCAGCACCGTTTTACCGCTGCCACTGGTGCCGATGATAAGGTTACACTTACCCGTTTCCATGCGGTGACTTACATCATTCAGCACCACTTTATCACCAAACTGTTTGTGGATGTTTTTAAATTCAATCATTGATTCAGGTAACAGGGTTAAGCAGCAATTGTGAGAGTATGTAATCCGCAAACAACAGCATGATGCAGCTAACCACCACACTCTTTGTACTGCTGCGGCCAATTTCCAGCGCACCGCCTTTTACATAATAACCATAATACGCCGGTATGCTGCTGATAATAAATGAAAAAGTATATGATTTTATTAATGCAAAGACAACATTGTACGGCACAAAATAATTGAGCAGCCCCCTGTCAAACATTTCGGCAGACAGAATGCCTGTAGCCGTACTGGCCAGCCTGCCGCCCCATATGCCGAGCACCATTGATACAATCACCAGCATGGGTATGGTAACCATTGAAGCAGCGATTTTTGGCAGCACCAGATATGCCTTGGTATTGATGCCCATTATTTCCAGTGCATCAATTTGCTCACTCACCCGCATGTTGCCCAGCTCACTCGCAATTTTGCTGCCTATTACACCAGCCAG
>JAYWIB010000108.1:0-4676 GCA_043789265.1 Chitinophagaceae bacterium | reverse complement strand
TTTCATCGGCGCCGCAAATCAGGTACCCGGACTGCTATGGTATTGATATGAGCAAGCTGGGAGATTTTATAGCTTTTCGTGCGGCCATTGAATTGCTGCATCAAACAAACCGGGAACATATTTTAACCGAACTGCTTGAGCGTTGCAGGGAACTGCAAAGAAACAATATGCTGCATACAGAAAATGTAGTACGCAGGCTGTATAAACCTTTTACACTGGAAGAAATTTCTTCAAAAATTGCGGCGCTTATTACACCAAAAGATGTAGATATACCGGTAGATGTAATTTATCAAACCATTGAAACACTGCACCTGGCCTGCCCTACCAATACCGGCGACTGGTATTTTACAGGAAACTATCCGACACCGGGCGGCAACAGGGTTTGCAACAAAGCATTTATGAATTATATGGAGGGTAAAGATGTGAGGGGATATTAACTAACCTAAAATGCTTAATCCATGCATTCAGAAAAACAACACATTGCAAACATCGGCAATTCCTATAAAACACTGCTTGTAATAAGGCATGCCAAAAGCAGTTGGGATAGTGATACCATCAGCGATTTTGAACGGCCATTGAATGAACGGGGCAAAAAAGATGCGCCGGTGATGGCGCAACGGCTGCTTGATAAAAAAATTGCCATTGATGCATTTGTATCAAGTCCTGCAAAGCGGGCAAAAAAAACTGCAGAATTATTTTGCCAGGTTTACAACAAACCAAACGAAGAAATCATACTGCTGTCTAAATTGTATCATGCAGCTCCGGAAATTTTTTTTGAAACCATAACAGCACTGGAAGACAAATATGACACTGTTGCTGTTTTTTCTCACAACCCGGGTATTAGTGAATTTGTAAATTTACTGGTGCCTGCAGAAATGCGGATTGACAACATGCCCACCTGCGGAATCTTTGCTGTTAAAATTAATACACCGCGGTGGACAGAATCAATTAGGGCAGAAAAAGAATTGTTGTTTTTTGACTATCCAAAAAATGTTTAGCTGCCTGCATCTTTCAACTTATTGCTGCCTTGCTTATTAGCAAGAAATACGCCTGTAAAAATTAATGAAGCAGCACATACTTTATACATTTCCAGCGGCTCTTTTAAAAATATCATGGCAATGATGGTGGCAAATACAGGCTGCAGATAAATGTATGCACCCGCCACCGATGCCCCCAGAATTTTTATACCATAAATATTAAAGAGGTAGGCAAGGAAGGTACCGCCAATTACAATGAGAAAAATACAGGCATAGCCAGCAGTGCCAAAGTTGTTCCAGTTTGCTTCAAATAATTCTGTGCAGCCAAAAGGTAATACCATGGGCAGGCCTAATGTAAATACCCAACGTATTACCTGAAAAGGATTGTATTTGAGCATTAAGGGTTTTACCAGTATAAAATAAATAGTATAGGAAACTGCATTGATAAGGATAAGGACATCGCCCAATAAAACATTGTTGCCGCTGCCGTGGCCTGCGCCGGAGGCTACCAACACCACGGCTCCGCCAATACCCATGCACAGCCCGGCAATTTTAAACAGATTTATTTTTTCTTTTAAAATCCATCCGGCAATGATGGTAATGAGTATGGGTGTGGTAAGCATCAGCAATGCGGCATGTATGGAGAAGGTAAGGGACAGGCCTTTTAAAAAAAGCATCTGGTTAACAGCAATGCCCGAAAAAGCACATACAATAAAACGGGGCCAATCCTTTTTTTCAATTTTTTTTGCAGTGGGCTTTATCAAAAAAAGTAACCAGAACAGTAACACACAAGCACCCACTCTTACTACATTCAGTCCAAAAGGCCGGATGAGTTCGTTTCCGGTAACATACTTTACTGCACTCAGGTTAATGGCAAAAAACAGGTTAGTGAGCAGCAGGCCAAGATGCGCTTTTATTTTTGTTTCCACCATAAAAAATTGAAGCGTAAAGGTGCATACTTTACAGTGACTGAACAAACTGCTTCACCTTTTCTTTGTGCAATTCCATATTAATTTGAGGTATAAAAAAAGAAAAATTATTTGTCTGCTCCAGCGCCAGTTTAAGTGAAAAGTTTTGCTGGGGCATGCTGTAAAATATTTTTTGCTGATGCAGATATGCTGCAAGATATTCCTGTTCTGTTTGGCCCGGCGTCGGTATCAGTATCGCTTTTTGACCAAGCTTTATTAAATCCATCACTGTGGTATAGCCGCTGCGGCATACCAACATTGTTGATTGTGCCATAGCCATATTAATTTCCGGGGCTGTGCAATGGTTTTTGTACAACACATTTTTCGGTGACTGAAATTTGCTATCGATTTTTTCACTTCCGGGCAGGCCTCTTATAAACATTACGCTGCCGCTATATTTTTTTAATTGTTCCATTAGCATTTCTTCGAAAATGGTTCGCTGCGGTTCCGGACCGGAGAGTATAATAAGCAGATCATATATTTTTTGCACATGCTTTTTTTTTTCCAGCCTCGAAATACAGCCAATGTAAAAAGCATTTGGAGGCATTGCTGCCGGATGCGAAAGCTGCCCTCCTGCATTGATGGCACCGCTGTTATCAGGTATCCAGCATTCGCTGTATTTTTTTATAAACCAGTAATGAAAACGTTGGAGTATTTTTTCTGAAAAGTGATGGCCTGTTTTTATCGTCAACTGGTGAGTAATATACACACAGGGCAGCGACGGATGATACAATCCAAAGCGGTTATCCGAAATAATGGCATTGATTGAATATTCCGCAATGGCTTTTTTCAGCCACTGATGTTCCTGGTAAATTCGGAATAATATTTTTGGCACCTGCAGCATCATTTTGGTAAACAATCCCATCGCACTGCGGCCATAGTAAATATTATACCCTTCCAAGGGTATATACCTAAGGCTGGGAAATTCCTGTTGTAATAAAAATTTTGTGGCGCCGCTGGCTGCAATTAGTACCTCCACATTTTCCAGTAACAGCGCCCTTATCAATGGAATACAACGGGCAGCATGCCCCAGTCCCCAATCGAGCGGCGCCACAAGAATGGTCTTTTTGTTTGACGGTTCGTTAATTTTAGAAAAATTCATTGAAAAAAAGCAATAAAACTCAGGTAAATTAGTTTAATTTGCTAACTCAATTTCTATGCAACGACATTTAAAATTATTTTTATTACTTGTTTTGACGGTAACCATCATATCCTCCGGATGTAATTCTTCAAAAAAAGGACAATGCGGTTGTCCAAATAAAAGGGGATTGGTTGGTTACTGAACGTGACAGGTAATAATGAAAAACCTAAGGTCAAAAAAAATGAACAGGATAAATCGTGATTTACTGGTCTTATTCAATCAGGAGTTGATGAGTCCGCAAGCCATCGAACATCAGGTGGATTTGCTTCATGAATTATTGTATGATGTGGAGCGTATGGATAACCTTGTAACAGCGCATGAAATAATCAACGTCGGTAAATATAAAATCATCAATCATCCCGTTAAGATTAAAGAAACAATTCGCCGGCAGGAATTGAAACCTTTTGTTTTTTTGAATTGTAAAAATTGATTGTATTTAAAATATTTTTATGAAAGATGCTCAAGGGCATCTTTTAATTTTTTAAGCATTTCATCAATCTCTTCTTTTTTGCAGGTACCTGCACTCAGCCTGTACCAACTGCTGCTGTCAGATGCACCAAATGCTGAAAACGGTACCACGGCGAGTTTTGCCTCATCCAGTAAATAAGCAGTTACATCTGTTTGCTTTTCTAATTTTTTTCCCGAAGCGGTTGTTTTACCGGCCAGGTTAATTTGTATGGTAAGATATATGGCAGCCTGCGGTGCAATGGCATCTACATTAAAACCTGCGGATTTTAATTGCATAAAACCTTCATAAATCCTGTTAAGCCTTTCGGCAATTTCTGATTTAAAGTGAGCAAAATATGTATCAATGGCAGCAGTCTGTTTTAAGTACAGTGCAGTGGCGTGCTGCTCTGCCATTGGGCTCCAGGCTCCTACATGGCTATTAATGGCCTTCATTTTTGCAATAAGGTGAGCCGGGCCCATGCTCCACCCCACACGTACGCCGGTGGCCGCAAAGGCTTTGCTGATACCATCAATAAACAGGGTGTATTCCTTCATGGCAGGCCTTAGTGAAACAGGATTGTAATGGCGGGTGCTGCCATAGGTAAGTGTCCAGTAAATTTGATCGTACAGCAGGTACAATTTTTTTTCGTGTATACTTCGGCGTTGGTTTTCTTCAATTACCAAATCACAAATGGCTTCCAGCTCATTTTTTGTAAAAGTAGTGCCGGTGGGGTTAAGCGGAGAGCATACTGCCAGCAAAGAAGCGCCCTGTATATGCGGCTTTATTTCTTCGGCTGTAGGCATAAAATTGTTTTCCTTTTTTGTTTCTACCGGCACATGTTCGCCTTCGGTAAAATGCACATAATGATTGTTGTTCCAGCTCGGAACAGGGTATATCACTTTTTCTCCCTTATCAACTATAGCTCTGTAGGCTGCATATATCAATGGCCTGCCGCCTGCGGCTATCAGTATTTCGTTGCTGCTGTAAGTAAGCTGTTCCCGCTGCAGTAAAAATTCAGCTACGGCATCCCTCAGTTCTGCAATGCCTTCTGCGGGCGGGTAAGTAGTATAACGCTGGTTAAATGCAGTAATAATTTCCTGCTGCAGTTCAGCAGGTATGGGAAAGATAGAACTGTCGAAATC